>DAOWGJ010000119.1 GCA_030637505.1 Holophagae bacterium | reverse complement strand
TCGAACCATTTCCATCTGGTCATCCGTACGTCGGCGATACCGCTGTGGCGTGGGATGCACACAATCCAGAACCGTTTCAGCCGAGGGTTCAATCGTCGAAACCGCCGGACCGGGAGTCTGTGGCAAAGCCGATACAAGTCGAGGTTTGTCAATGATCAGACCTATCTTGCCGCAATTCGTGCGGGGATAGATCTGGACTGTTCCGAGATCGATTCACCGTGGCATCCGTTTGATTTCCCGAACGATATGCCGCTTGAGGTCGATGCCGACTCGGAGTACGTTGACGCTCTCGGGCGAAGCACCGGTCTCGAACGACCGGCATTGGAGGCTGCACAGTTTATCAAGCTGGTGTGTGAGATTGCCGATTTCGATCCAGATCAACTCGCATCAAGGGTACGGGACCGTCAGACGGCCGCAATGCGTCGAGTGGTCGTTACCCTTGGCGTTGAGCGATGGGAGCAAAAAGGGGCAGCCCTCGCCGAGGTATTGAACAAGAATCCGGATGTGGTGAGTTGGTGGGTTGGGGAAGGTATTCGACGACGCCTGAACGACAGCGATTTCGCGGCCGACCTTGATCGCCTCGATGCTCAATTATCGAGCGCGTTGATTCAGTCACAAAGTTGAGATGGAGGTGAATAACCCAACTTCCTAAAGCCTGGCACCGTTCTCGGCACCGTTCTCGGCTCCTTGCTTCGACTGCAGGCCCAGGTTATCGTGGTGGATAGATCAAATTGGGAGTGTTCGCAAGTGATGAATCCGTTTCGAACTGAGAATCAGCCATAATTCCACGGGCTGAAGGTTCCTTTGACGGCAGGAAGAGTGGGGTCTTCATGGAGTGTCCCAACTGCAGTGCAGAAATTGATCACCGCTCCCAAAGCTGTAGCCATTGCTCAGCAGTGCTGACCTCGGACACCGCGGATCCTGAAGGGTCGACCGAGTATCAGGCCACGCAAAGCGTTGTCACATTTCCCAAGCCCACAGTCGAGGGCGCGCTGATCGCCGGCAAGTACCGGGTCCTGGAAAAGCTTGGTCAAGGTGGCATGGGAGTCGTGTACAAGGCCGAGGACACCCGGCTCGAACGTACGGTGGCACTCAAGTTTTTGCCGCCTGAGGTCGCCGATTCCGGGGCGCACAAGGAGCGATTCTTGGTCGAAGCGCGAGCCGCTGCATCGCTCTCGCACCCGAATATATGCGTTATCCACGAGGTCGGAGAGGCTGAAAAAGGACCCTTCATCGCCATGGAGTTCGTGGAAGGGGAAACGCTGAGGGCCCGGAGAAGAAATCGGCCAGTCTCGACCGAGGAGGCGCTCGGGATCACGAAGCAGACGGCCGCGGGTCTTGGCGAGGCCCACCGAAACGGCATCATCCACCGCGACATCAAGAGCGATAACATCATGGTCACGGCCTCGGGCCAGGTCAAGATCATGGACTTCGGGCTGGCCAAGCTCGAGGGAGGATCGCCACTGACCGGCAGCCACTCGATCCTGGGGACCGTTGCCTACATGTCTCCGGAACAAGCCCGGGGCGAACGGGTGGACACCCGCACCGACCTCTGGTCGCTGGGCGTCGTGCTGTACGAGCTGCTCACGGGCAAGCTCCCGTTCGGGGGCGATCGGGACCTCTCCATCCTCCAGGCGATCATCCATGATGACCCCAAACCGATCGAGCCGTGTGAGCCACCGGTACCGCTCGAGCTGCAAAGGGTCGTGGCGCGGGCCCTGACGAAGAAACGCAGCAACCGCTACGGCTCGGCCGAGGAGCTGCTGCAGGACCTGACCGCCTACGAGGAGGTCCTTCGGACGGAGGCAACCGGATCCGTCAGCGTCAGCCTGTTGATAAAGCGGATGCGTCGGCCGGTGGTCAGTGTTCCCGCGACCTTGGCCCTGATTGCGATCGTTGCCGTTGCGGTCGTGTTTGTCAGTCACCGGGCAAAGATCCGCTGGGCCAAGGACGAGGCGATCCCGGAGATCACGAGCATGATCGAGGCCAACGATGCCTGGCGCAACCTGGTGCCGCCCTACCGGCTCGCCGAGCAGGTCGAGGCCATCATCCCGGACGATGCCGAGCTGGCCGAGCTTTTCTCAGCCTGCTCCCGGCGCATGGACATCACGACCGAGCCACCCGGGGCACGTATCTACATGAAGGAGTACGAGAGTCCCGACGCCGAATGGTTGTTCCTCGGGATCTCACCTCTGGAGCAGGTGAGGGTGCCGATCGGGATCTTCCGCTGGAAGATCGAGAAGGAGGGCTACGACACGGTCTTCGCGGCGGCGGCCAGCTGGAAAATAGGTGGCGAGGACGACCTGCTCGGTGCCTACCATCTGGCGCGCACGATCGATGCAGAGGGGAGCTCCCTTCCGGGCATGGTCCGGGTGCGGGCCACGAAGACCAAAGTTGGCGCCCTCGGCGACTTCTTCATCGGGCGCCACGAGGTCACCAACCGGGAGTTCCGGGCATTCGTGGACGCCGGAGGGTATCGGAGCGAGGAGTACTGGAAGCACGCGATCGTGAAAGACGGCCGGGCACTTTCCTGGGAGGAGGCGCGCGAGGAGTTCGTGGACCGGTCGGGCCTGCCCGGTCCCGCGGCCTGGACGGGCGGAGACTTCCCGACCGGTCAGGAGGAGCACCCGGTATCCGGCGTGAGCTGGTACGAAGCCGCCGCCTACGCCGAGTTCGCCGGAATGAGCCTGCCGACCGACGCCCACTGGGATGTAGCCCGCGGCGCCTACACGCCGATGGTCCAGTGGCCGCAGCTCGGTGGGTTTGCAGTGTTGCAGCCTTTCAGTAACTTCGCGGATTCTGGAACCGTTCCTGTGGGCAGTCTCCAGGGCTACACGGCGTACGGCGCCCATGACATGGCGGGCAATGTGCGGGAGTGGTGCTCCAACGAGGCCCCCGGGGGACGAATCATCCGCGGCGGAGCTTTCGGAGACAATAGCTATGCTTTCGATGAACCGCGGGGAATCCGGGCCCTCGACCGATCCACCCGGAACGGAATCCGGCTCGCCTCTTACCCTGATCTCGCGGCAATTCCGGCCACCGCGACGGCAATGCAGGAGTTGTATCCCGAATTCGATCCGGTGAGCCAGGAGCCCGTGTCCGAAGAGGTCTTCCAGGTCTATCGGCAGCTGTTCAATTACGACGCCACAGCCCTCGAAGCGCGGGTCGAACTTCGCACCGAGAATCCCTCGGGCTGGGTTCGGGAGAGAGTCTCCTTCTGCGCCGCCTATGGCGGCGAACGAGTTCTGGCTCATCTCTTCTTGCCCACGAACACTCCGCCGCCGTATCAGACCGTCATCTATTTTCCCGGCGCTGCCAGCAAGATGATGCCTTCGAGCGAGGACATCGAAAGCTACTACGAGTTCACCATGTTCCTGTCCTTTTTGGTACGGGAAGGTCGGGCCGTGCTCTTTCCCGTATACAAGGGGACCTTCGAGCGCTCGAGCCCGACGACCGCGACCCAGGCAGAGGCCGGACCGGGCTATTCCAACATTGAATACCGAGCCCAACTGATCAAGGACCTCAGACGCAGCATCGACTATTTGGAGACACGGCCGGACATCGACGGTGGACGGCTCGCCTACTACGGAATGAGCTGGGGTGGGGGCTTCGGACTGATTGCTTTGGCGGTGGAGGACCGGCTGCGTGTAGGTGTACTGCTGGCAGGGGGACTGAGCGGGATCGGAAAACCAGAGGTCCGCGACACAACCTACGCGACCCACGTGAGGAAACCGACCCTGATGCTGAACGGCAGGTACGACAGCATCTTCGCTCCCGATTCGTCGACGGTGCCGATGTTTGAGATGCTCGGCACCCGTACCGAGGACAAACGCCTCGTGCTCTACGAGACCGACCACATTCCGCCAAGGGCCGAGTACATCAAGGAGATCCTGGCCTGGCTCGACAGGTACCTGGGGCCGGTGCGCCGGTAGCTGGGACGTCGTCGCAAAAAAGTAAACACTTCGGCACTTGTTGACGCTTCAGTTCAAGTTCTTGAATGCTGATTCGAGTCCGCCGCGCCGAGGACCCGGAAACGGCGGCGCGAATTGAAGCCCTGGATCGCAACCTGTGTGATCGATCAGGAGGAAAAGGCTAGATGTAGGTACCCGGCGCTGTTTCTACGGACCTGTTTCTAAAGCCTGCTGCTTGCGGGACTCGGCGTACTGGTGCTGCAGACGCGTAAACAACCGTAAGAACCGTGAGCAACGTGGCACCTTTTCATGGCAATATTCTTATTCGAAAAGCGCGCCCTCTGCTACCATGAGTCCAGAGAAAATTACAATTAATAGAGATTTTGTCTCAAAAACGGAAGAAGGTCCGACATGGAGACAACCAGGCGTTTCGGAGTCGTCGTTGCATTTTTGTTGGTGCTCCTGATTCCGCCCGCCGGGGCGTTTGAAGGGATGGACTCCGGGGAGGATGCGGTGATCCAGGTCGTACCGAAGGAGGGTCGGGGGGATGAGATGTCGGCGTGGTCGGTCGATTCGGGCGGCGGTGAGTCGGTCGGCGGAGACTTCTCCCTCACCGCGTCCATCGGTCAGCCCGATGTGGGCATGGCTTCGCAGTGCGGCACCGTCATCGCAGGCGGTCTCTGGGCGGGTGCCGTCGATCTCCAACCCGTTTTCTGCAACGGTTTCGAAAGCGGTGACACCGGCGCCTGGAGCTCGGTGGTCGGCTGGGCGAATTAGGGGGGGACATGAAGAATCGAATGACTGTTCTGGTGATCCTGGCGGCAGTCACGGTCGGGGCTGCGCCTTTGGGGACCGAGTTCACATACCAGGGTGTGCTTTCCAATGCGGGGACCCCTGCCTCGGGCGACTTTGACTTCAGATTCCTGCTCTACGACGCCGCGGTGGGCGGTTCGCAGGTGGGGGGCATCCTGTACGTGGACGACCTCGCGGTCAGCGACGGCAGGATGACGACCCAGCTCGACTTCGGCAGCATCTTCGACGGGACGGCGCTGTGGCTCGAGGTGGGCGTGCGCGACGGCGGTTCGACCGGGGTCTACACCGTGCTGTCGCCCCGGCAGGAGCTCACTGCCGCGCCATTCGCCCAGCACTCGCAGACCGCCGACACGGCGGCGACTGCCGGCCATGCGACGACGGCTGGTGATGCCGCCAATCTTGGGGGCTACGCCGGCTCCTACTACCTGACGTGGTCAAACTTCATCGGCGTCCCGGGCGATCTCCTCAACGGCGACGACGACACCCTCGCCGATCTCAACTGCAGCCCCGATGAGATCACCCGGTGGAACGGCACCGCCTGGAACTGCAGCGGCGATGACGACACCCCCTTCGTCCGGACCTCCGTAGTTGGGCCGGTGGGTACGTCAACACAGAACGGGACTGCCCTGAGAAACGCGGTCAACGCCATCACTCCGCCAACCATCCAGGAAGAAGCGGTGCTCCTGGTGCTCGAGCCCGGAACCTACGACGTCGGAACCACGGCCCTGCCCATCTGGGCCTGGATGACCATCGAGGGTGCGGGTGAAGACCTCACGGTCATCACCGGCGCGGTGTGTGATTCGATTCTCGAAAACGGCACGGTGGCTTCAACGTCAGACCACGTCGGGCTTCGGCGGTTGACAGTGGGAAACACCTGTGCCGTCGCGACGGACTACGCTACAGCCTTCCATTCGGGGGGCGATTTTGCTGTCGCCGAGCACGCTGCGTTCAAGGTGGAGGGCGGTGCGGGTTTCAGCACGGCCGTTCACAGCTCCGGGGCGGATCTGAGAATGGACCACATTACCGCGAATGCCGGTAACGGCCAGTATTCCGTAGCGGCCGTTCGCAACTTCGGCGCAGGATTCACCCTGCGACACAGTACCCTCCGCGCCCATCACGGCGCGGGTGGTTGTATGGCCTTCCGAAATACGGGCGGTGACGATTTCTTACTCAGAGACGTCACGGCTGAAACTGATCCCGCGTGGTGCTCGAGCTCAACGGGAATCTCATCAGACGATGCTTCCGGGACACTGGAGGACGTCCGGGCGGAAGGAGCCATCGCCATCGATCTGCGGGCATCTCTCCCCGAAACCCAGGTGGTCATCCTGAGGGATATCGACGCTCTGGGATCTGACTTTGGGATTGTCTGCGGTGGAACCCTTGGCGGCATGACGCTCGATATCGACCACAGTCGGATCAGTGGGTCAAGTATTGCGATTGTAAACACCGGGGGCTGCTCGATCAATGCGAGTGGTTCGTACCTTGAGCCAACCGTGCTCGGCAGTGCCACGTGCATCGGGGTCTACGACGGATCCACGTTTTATCCCAACACATGCCCATGAGTGGTTGAAGAACATCGCGCTCACTTGCCCGACGCTCCCCTCCCACATGAATCCGTCATCACCAATACCGAGGGATGCCTGGATGAGCAGGCAAGGCGGATCGAGCACTGATGCTCACCACGCTGAACGAGCGGGTATAGTGTGTACCGTCTTGGGGAGGTCAGACGTGGTGAAAGTCGTCGCAACCGTCATCTCAATTTTCTTCGCTTTGAGCCTGTCAGCCCAGCCAACGTACCCGACCTCGCCAGACTGGACCTCGAGTGACACACAGGTTTCAACCGGCGGAGCACTCGTCGATCTCGATCTCGATGGCTGGCCCGACCTCGTCGTCGCCAACGGCAACGACATGGCGAAGCAGCACGTCGTGGTCTATTACAACCGGGGCGACGGCACTTTCCCTTCGATCCCCGATTGGAGTTCGAACGACATCGCCTACCACGGCCACCTCGACGTAGCCGACGTCAACGGTGACGGATGGCCCGATGTTGCGGTCGCGGTGCTCGGTTCCTTTGACGATGTCGAAGAGTCCGCCAAGCTGTACCTCAACAACTCCGGTACGCTCTCGTC
>DAOWGJ010000048.1 GCA_030637505.1 Holophagae bacterium | reverse complement strand
TGGCGGTGTATGACGACGGCAGTGGCGGGGCGCTGTATGTCGGCGGCCATTTCAACACGGCAGGCGGTGTGGCAGTGAACCGTATCGCCAAGTGGGATGGGAGCGTATGGTCGGCGTTGAACGGGCCGTCAGGAATAGGAGTGGATGCTCCGGTCTGGGCCTTGGCGGTGTATGACGACGGTTTTGGTGAGGCATTGTATGTTGGTGGTTTGTTCGGTGCGGCTGGCGGTATGGAGGCCATCGGCATCGCGAAGTGGGATGGGTCGGTTTGGTCTTCGGTCCTCGGTGTCTCTGGACTGGGATTGGGCCCTTATGCCTCTGTTGGAGCCCTGGAGGTGTATGACGACGGAGGCGGCCAGGCTTTATTTGCCGGAGGTGGGATTTCGTCAGCAGGTGGCGTAGAGGCAAACTCTATCGCCAAATGGAATGGCAGCGAATGGTCGGTTCTCAGCGGGTCCTCGGGAACCGGCATCGATTACGGCCTCGTTGAGACGCTGGGTGTGTATGACGATGGGAGTGGGCCGGCACTGTACGTCGGAGGCAACTTTGCCGCTGCGGGTGGCGTCCCCTCACGCTCAATCGCACGATGGGACGGCAGTGAATGGTCGGCGCTTTCCGGCCCCTCGGGAACGGGGGTGGGAGGGCTTAGTCCATGGGTCTATGCCCTGGGAACGTTTGATGATGGTGGCGGTGAGGCACTGTTCGTCGGGGGCGAGTTCCCCAGCGCCGGCGGTGTCGCTTCGAAACACATCGCCAAGTGGATGTGCAACTACCGGATCTTCACCGACGGGTTCGAATCGGGGGATACGTCGGGGTGGAGTGCGACTCAACATTGAGGGTGGGGGGAGGGTCGGCTGGCCATGGCGCCGTCGCTGGCGCGGCCGCTGCCATCTGACGCGGTCGCTGTCCACTGACGCCGTTTCCTGACGCTGAATCCGACGACGACCGCACAATCCACGAGCGCCCCTCTCGGACGGCGCGTGCCGGGTATGGCTTTCTTCACCGGGGAGTCCTCCAAGAAACGAAGTCGATGCGATGAAAGCCTTACCGGGCAACGCTCGGCGAGAGCCTCCGTAATCGAGTCTCGGCCGACGCCGCAGGCCGCCGAGGTCATTTTCCTCAAGGGGCGGTACTTCCCCGACGCCAACTCCATTGCCCCTTGAGGGAAATGCGCCGAGCGGGAGCGAAGGGCAGTCTTTAGATTCGGCGATAACTCCAAATCGCTCCCGAAGGCCGGGGTTGGGAACCGGGGGCCGAGACAGAAGGCGCGCCAGGAACCAACGGCAGGTTCCGACGCGGCCCCTGCCCATTGACGCTGTTTCCTGACGCCGTTCGCTGTCCCCGGACGCTGAATCCGGCCCCGGCCTTCTGGCACGCCCTCCGGGCGCACCAGCGTCGTCTTTTCTGCGGGACCGCAGCGGTGTGTGAAGCGCAAGGAACACACGGTCCCGCAGAAAAGACGAGCGGCGGCCTACTGCCTTCGTCCGAGATGCGGTTGCTGGAGCGCTCGCCGAGGGGAGCCAGGCACGGCCTTCTTCGCAGCGGCGCCGTTGCCGGGAGGGTTGCTCGATGAAGAAAGCCGCAACTGGCACCCCCGTCGGGGAAGGGGGCTCTTGATTACCAATGTTCGAAACGTGGGGTTATAATAGGGCACATGATTCTCCAATACCTGGATGCCGCCATGACTACAGCTCGGTACGAAATGATCGAGGATCAGGAACCGTTTTATGGTGAGATCCCGGGTATACAGGGCGTATGGGCGAGTGGTGAAACGCTTGAAGGCTGCAGGGAGAACCTCGTTGCGGCCGTTGAGGATTGGCTTCTCTTCTCCATTGCTCGAGGGGCCGAGATTCCTGCGATCGGTGACGTTGTTATTGAAGTTCCACATCGAGTTGCATGACGAAACTGCAGCCTGTTTCTCGTCGGGAAATGATCAAACGGCTGAAGGGTCTCGGTTTTGATGGACCATTCTCTGGAGGCCGGCATCAGTTCCTGGTTCGGGCTGATGTCCGCCTGATTATCCCGAACCCACACCGAGGCGAAATTGGAGTTGACCTTCTGAGTCGGATCCTCCGCCAGGCCGGGGTCAGTCGGGACCAGTGGCAAGGGGTTTCCTGATCTCGAAATAGACAGGTTCAGCGCCAGATGGCAGCATCCGGGTCAGGGGCGGGAACCGGTATCAGCGTCGGTGATCGGCGTCCGAAGACCGCGACTGCGGCCGTAAACCGGGGCAGGATCCGGCGTCGGAGGGCGGTGCAGGATGGACGAATGACTCTCCGACATGAATGCAATTCAAGGCGTCGATGTCTCCGGCGCAAGGAGAACTGAGGTGTCACACCCCCGGGCCAGGCATGCCGAGGCCAAGACGGCCTGACCGTAGGCCAAACCGCCGTCGCCCGGGGGCAGGCGCGTCGGGAGCAGTACCGGGGTGGCGATTTCGTCGCACAGGCCCCTGCGGAGCCTGCGATTGACCAGGCAGCCTCCTGTGGCGGCAATCGTGGCCGGCGTGCCGTGGTTTTCGATGATGTTGGCCGTGATCGCTCCGGCCACCCGGCTGAAGGTCGCGTGAAACCCGGCAGCAACCCGCTCGGTTGGTTCCCCGTCGGCCGCCCGCCTCGCCGCGGCGCCGAGCAGGGCCGCAGAGGGCAGGACGGTCGACCCTTTTTGAATGTGGATCTCCTCCCAGGACTCGGGCGCAGAAACTCCTGCCGCGTGGGCCTCAAGCCGAATCGCGGCTTCCCCCTCAAAAGTGTTGACCGCGGCCAGACCCAGAAGGGCGCCGCAGGCCTCGAAGAGCCTCCCTGCGCCGGTGGCCAGGGGCCAGGAGTGGCCTTCGGCCAGTCGGGCAATCTGTTCTATCTGACCGGGGGCGATCGTTCGGGTCATCGGGGTGTTGGTCAGGACTGCTGAGGCCCCGGCACTTGCCACGGCGGCGACAGCGATCCTCCAGGGTTCCTTTACGGCCGCCTCGCCGCCGACAAGGGTCATCGGTTCCAACTGTCCTGCGCGCTGCCAGGAGAGATCACCGCGGACGAGAAGCCATTCACCGCCCCAGGCCGAGTGAGCGGGCCCCCATCCCGTGCCGTCCATCGCCAGCACGAGGGCGGTTTCACCGATGGCTGGGAACCGCTGGTGTTCGCCAAGGACCGAGGCCGCGTGGGCAAGGTGGTGTTGAACTTCGATCAGGCGGCCGCCGCGTCGTTCGGCGAGTTCCTTGGCCAACCAGCGGCTGGGGTAATCAGGGTGGGCGTCGGCGACGAGGATCTCGGCCTGGATCTCCAACAATTCTTCCAGGTGTTCGATGGCCTCCCGGAGGAAGCTCCGCGCTTCCTCGGTGTCCAAATCGCCGATGTGAGGGGTCAAAACGACCTGGTCGTCTCTGGCGACGGCGGCGGTCACCTGGAGGTGGCCGCCGACCGCCAAGACCGGCTGCGGGGCCGCTTCGGGCATCTGCAACGGCTCGGGCACCCAGCCGCGAGCGCGGCGCACGAGGAAGGGTCCTTCGTCTGAGCTTCGGGCGACGGAGTCGTCGACCCGCCGGACGACGTCTCGGTCATGGATGACAAAGAGGTCCGCGATCACGCCGAGACGCTCCAGCGCTTCGCGATTCCCTTTGCAGATCGGTTCGTCGGAGGCGTTGCCCGAGGTCATCACCAACGGGTGGTCGGCCAGATGCCTAAAGAGCTGAAG
>DAOWGJ010000076.1 GCA_030637505.1 Holophagae bacterium | reverse complement strand
CGAGGGCTACACCGCCACCGACGTCATCGCCCGGATGAAGCGCATGCAGGGCTTCAACGTGTTGCACCCGATGGGCTGGGACGCATTCGGCCTGCCCGGCGAACGCGCCGCTGTCCGCGAAGGCAAGCATCCCGCCGAGATCACCACGAGAAACATCGACACCTTCCGCCGCCAGATCCAGCGATTGGGCTTTTCCTACGACTGGGATCGCGAGGTCAGCACCTCAAGCGTCGACTACTACCGCTGGACCCAGTGGATCTTCCTCAAACTCTACGAACAGGGCCTGGCCTACATGGCGGACGAGCCGGTCAACTGGTGCCCCGCCATGGGTACGGTACTGGCAAATGAGGAAGTCAAGGACGGCAAGTACGTCGAGACCGGCGATATCGTCGAGCGCCGCCTGATGCGCCAGTGGATGCTCAAAATCACGCTCTACGCCCAGCGACTGCTGGACGATCTGGACGATCTGGACTGGCCTGAGTCGGTCAAGGAAATGCAGCGCAATTGGATCGGCCGAAGCCGGGGCGCTGACGTGAAATTCACCATCGACGGCTTCAACCTCGATTTCACTGTCTTCACCACACGTCCCGACACGCTGTTCGGGGCGACCTACTGCGTTCTGGCGCCCGAGCATCCACTGGTGGCCGAGATTACGAACGACGTGCAGCGAGAGACAGTCGAGAGCTACATCGCAGAGGCTGCCAACAAGAGCGAGTTGGACCGCACTGATCTCGCCAAGACCAAGTCCGGCGTCTTCACCGGCGCCTACGCGGTCAATCCGGTCAACGCACAGAAGATCCCAATCTGGGTAGCCGACTATGTCCTGATGTCCTACGGAACCGGAGCCATCATGGCGGTCCCCGGCCACGACGAGCGCGACCACGAGTTCGCCCGCGCCTTCGACCTGCCGATCATCGAAGTAGTCTCCGGCGGCTCAAAGCCGATCGAAGAGGAGGCTTTCACCGACTGTAACGACGGCGTCCTGGTCAACTCATCGGGCGATCAGGGCCTCGATCTCAACGGTCTCAAGGTGCCCAAAGCGGTCAACGCCACCATCACATGGCTCAAGGACAAGGGCCTCGGCGACGAGAAGATCCAGTACCGCCTTCGCGACTGGCTCTTCTCACGCCAACGGTACTGGGGCGAGCCCTTCCCCATCGTGCACACCGACGACGGAGAAGTCGTTCCGTTGCCCGAAGACGCCCTCCCGGTTGCCCTGCCCGCAATCGATCAGTACCGGCCCACCGAAGACGGGCGGCCGCCCCTGGCCCGTGCCGGCGACGACTGGCTGCGCGTCAGGTTGCCGGACGGCCGGATGGGAACCCGTGAGACCAATACCATGCCCCAGTGGGCCGGTTCGTGCTGGTACTACCTGCGCTATATGGACCCGACCAACACCAGCGAGGCATGGTCTAAAGAAGCCGAAAACTACTGGATGCCGGTCGACCTCTACGTCGGCGGGGTCGAGCATGCGGTTTTGCACCTGCTCTATGCCCGCTTCTGGCACAAGGTGCTCTACGACTGCGGGCTGGTCCACACCAAAGAGCCTTTCCAAAAGCTTTTCAACCAGGGCATGATCCTGGCCTATTCTTTCCGCGACGAAGGGGGCAAGTACTACCACCCCGACGATGTCGAGGAGAAAGAAGACGCATTCTTCACCCGCGAGACCGGAACACCCGTCACTCACCAGATCGAGAAGATGTCCAAGTCCAAGCTCAACGTCGTCAATCCCGACGATGTGATCAACGCCTATGGCGCTGACGCCATGCGCCTCTACGAGCTGTTCATGGGGCCTCTCGAGGTCCAAAAACCATGGCAGATGAAGGGCGTCGAAGGGGTCAACCGCTTCCTCCACCGGGTGTGGCGCCTTGTGGTCGACAGCAAGACCGGAGAGCTCAACACACGGATCACCAACGATGCGGCAGATTCCAACGACACGTTGAACCGGGTTCTCCACAAGACGATCAAAAAGGTCGTCTCCGATACCGAGACCCTGCAAATGAACACCGCTATCGCCCAAATGATGGTCTTCGTCAACGAGGCGACCACGGCCGCAACGCTTCCGCGGGAGATCCTGTCGGCCTTCTTGAGGCTGCTGGGCCCCTACGCCCCCCATCTCTGCGAGGAACTCTGGTCGCGGCTTGGCAATCAAAGGTTGATTGCCAAGGCATCGTGGCCAATCCACGATGAGGCCTTGTGCCAGGATGACCTGATCACGATCGTCCTCCAGGTCAACGGCAAAAAGCGTGAGGAACTCCAGGTCCCCAAGGACACGGCCAAGGCGGACCTCGAGCGGCTGGCACTGAGCTCCGACAAGGTTCGGAAATTCATGGAGGGCAAAGAGCCGCGGCGAATTATTGTCGTCCCCGGACGGCTGGTCAACGTGGTGGTTTAGGAGCTTTCAGCTATCAGCGATCAGCTGTCAGGCAAACAGAATTGAAAAATGACATCGATGCGGCCAGGACAAGAAGACAAATGAACCGCCAAGACGCAAAGACCGCAAAGGGAACACAAAGGAGTTCCGGCATCAGTTTTCTGAGGGTTTCGAAGAATCGGTGGCTGACGGCACTGCCGGCGATCGCGGTGATCCTTGCTGCGACCCTCGGCTCCGCCTCGGACCTCGAGGACCTTCTGGCCCGGGAGGGGAAGACCCGTCTCCTTCCCGGAAATCACGTTGAACTGCTCCTTGACGGGCCCGAGAGCTTCGAACGACGTCTGGAACTGATCCGCTCTGCCGAACACCACCTCCTGATCTCCAGCTTCATTTGGAGGCGGGACGAATACGGGCTTCGATTTCTCGACGCCGTCGCCGAACAGATCCGGGCTGTGGCGGACGAGGGCGGTCATCTGGAAGTCCTCGTCATTCTCGACGACACGACGCCCCAGGCCTCCAACGACTTCTGGAGTTCGATACGAAAACGTCTCCGGTCAATCGGTGCCGAAGTCCGCTACTTCAACCCGCCCCGCTGGGGCCTGGTACCGGTCTACGGCGCCCGTTTGCACGACAAGGTCGTCATTGCCGACGGCCGAGCAGCGATCGTCGGCGGTCGCAACTACTCCGACCACTATTTCGTCGACTCGGGCCATACCGTGTGGCTCGACGGCGATATCCTGATCGATGGCCCTGCGGTCGAAGATCTCCAGATGCATTGGCTGAAATCCTGGGCTGTCCTGGGTCATTTGCGGAGTCTCAAGCGGTTTTTGGCGCCACCCGAAAAAGTCCTCGCCCGGATCCGCACCTTCTGGCGGACAGGGGTCTTCCCCGATGGCACATCACCCCTGGAAACCTATGCCGACCGCGCCTGGTTTCCCAAACCCGACCGGCCGGGGAACATCGAAGCGGCGATCCTCTACGACAATCCTCTGGTCTGGGACCGCGCTCCAACCGTGGAGGTGGTAATCGCCCTGGTCGAGGAAGCCCGGACCGAGGTCGATTTCGTCACGCCCTTTCCCAACTTCCCGCCCCGATTGATCGCCGCCGTTCGTGCAGCGGTGAAACGCGGCGTTCGGGTCCGTGTCCTGACCAACTCGGAGTCCAGAGCCGTTCGTGGGGGCATCCACTGGCGCGCCCTCCTCCCTGCAATCCTGACCCTGGGAGATGCCGGCGTCGAGGTCTGGGGGTGGTCGGCCGGCGATGGAGATCCAGAAGCAGCCGAAGGCCTACGACTTTGCGATCCGCCTCAGCAGCCCTTCACCGGCCTGCACGCCAAGCTGTTCCAGGTGGATCGAACAATCGGCATCGTGACGGCCTCCAATTTCAACGTCCGCTCCACCTGGTACAACACCGAGGCCGGTGTCCTGGTCGCCGATCCCTCGGCTGCGAACGAGATTCGATCGACGGTGGACCGGTTGACCGGAATCATCCCGCTGGTCTTCGAATGTCACGACGGCCTGGCGTTCACCCTTGGTCAACCCTCGCTCTTTTTTGACACCGACCAAATGGAGAAGATCAGGCAGGAGTTGGGTGACTCGGCCGCCACCCTCGAACGCTACGGACCGGCGTTCTGATGCTT
>DAOWGJ010000369.1 GCA_030637505.1 Holophagae bacterium | reverse complement strand
GACCGGGTCGCCTGGGATGACCCCGTCGTTCGCCACCTCAATGGATTCGAGATGCCCGATCCATCCGACACCGGCCACGTCACCCTGAGGGATCTGCTGGCCCACCGAACCGGTCTTTTCGGCGGTGACCTGATCAGTTGGGGCAGCACGTTCTCCAGGCAAGAGCTGGTCGAACGCATCCGTTATCTGGAGCAAATCGCACCCTTGAGGACGCAGTTTCAGTACAACAACAATGTCTTCGCCGCGGCGGGAGAAGTGGCGAGCGCCGTCAGCGGCATTTCGTGGGACGAGGTAGTCCTGACCCACCTGGTCGAGCCCCTTGGTATGGCTGCAACGACAACGACGATTGGAGCTATCCCGCCGGAGGTTGACCGGGCCTCGCCTCACGCCATCGTCGGTGGGTCCCTCCAGCCCATTCCACCGATCAATGAAGACAACATCGCTGCTGCGGGATCGATCTGGTCGACGGCTGAGGACATGGGTCGGTGGATGCTGATGCTCCTGGGTGAAGGCACACTGGGCGATCAGAAAATCCTGCCGGAAGCCGTCATCGCAGACCTTTGGCGCCTCGAGATGCCGATCCCCCTCGATGAAGAGTGGGCCTTGTGGCCGGTGGCGGCCCGGCCGCATTTCTCCGGCTACGGTCTCGGCTGGTTCCTTTACGACTCCCGGGGCCGGAAAATCATCACCCACGAAGGCATGAGCGACGGCATGGTCGCCGGCGTCACGCTGGTTCCCGAGGAAGAGCTGGGCATCGTCGTCTTGGCCAATCGACACGACTGCAACGTGGTACGCCCCGTCCTCTTGATGCTGCTGGACCACTTTGCCGGCGTCGATGAGCTAACCGATTGGAGCCGTCTCTACCTGGACCTCGAAGCCGACGAGGGGTCATCGACGGCGCCTCCTGACGGAGCCGGGGCACAAACCCGTACGACCCGACAGTCGTTGGACCTCGAACACTACACCGGGACCTACAGCAATCCGGCGATCGGGACGGCAACGCTGACCCTCGTGGAAGGGCGCCTCCGCATTGATTTCACTAATTCGCCGCTGTACTCGGCCATCCTCAAGCACGCCGACGCCGATGTGTTCATTGCCCATCGGGCCTATCCACTGGTCGATCCGTCACCCATCACCTTTGCAGTCGATACGAAGACTGCCGAAGTCACGGCCTTCACCCTTCATCCCGACACTACCGAGTGGCTCGCCGGCATCGCTTACCGTTTCGAACGAATACCGGAAGGATCTCCTTGAAGGTCCGCCGGCGAAATCCGTTTGCCGGAAGCTCGGGATGAAGCAGCCGTCGAGTTCCGCGTTGTCGAATCGAGCCGCCTGGACTGCTTTGGTGTTGGTATGCACCGCCTTCGTCGCCCACGGCCTCTCCTACCTCTTCGTCCAGGATGATGCGTATATCTTTTTCCGGTATTCGGAGAACTGGATCAACGGCTGGGGTCCGGTATGGAATCAAGGAGAACGGGTCGAGGGCTACACCAGTCCGGCATGGCTTGCCGTGCTGACGGTCGTCCGTCTGGCAACCGGGGCGTTCGAGCCCGGGGTCCACATCATCTCCTTAGGGCTCGGCGTAGGGTCCTTGGTCATCCTCTTTGCGCTGACGGGGGCCGTTGCCCGCGATGTCTGGGCGGGGCTCGCAGCTGCTGTGATCCTGGCCTCGGACCGAACGTTCGCCCTGTGGTCGACCTCGGGCATGGAGACTCGGCTCTTTGGGTTCCTGGTGCTGGGAGCGGCCCTTCTTGTTTGGCGCCGGTGTCAGGACCAGGTTTCGAGGGCTGAGGATTTCCTGCTCGGCCCAACCCTGCTGCTGCTCTGCCTGACTCGTCCAGAAGGTTTCCTCTTCGCCGGCCTTATGTTCCTCTTCCTCCTGGTCTCTTGTGCAACCGCCCTCCGTTCCAGGTGGAGTCTGGGTGGTCTGGCACTGTGGGCAGCAGGGGTTGCCGGCCACCTCTGGTGGCGGTGGAGCTATTACGGCGACCCACTTCCCAATACGTTCTACGCCAAGGTCACCGGCTTCGATTTCCGTTCCGGCATCACCTTCATGGCTGACTTTGCAAACTCCTTCCCCGTATTTGGTCTGGCCGCAATTCTGGCCGTACTCTTTCACCTTGGAGCCGCCCTGATCAAATGGACCCCTACCTTCAGCTCCGCCCTTTCGGCCATCATCGTGGTCTACTCGGGCTATGTCGTGGCCATCGGCGGCGGTTTCATGGAATTCCGGATGCTCGACGCCGTCATGGCGCCGGCATCTGTGCTGATCGTCACCGCGGTGTGGACCGGCTTTCGACGGCTCATCCCCCCGATGGCCGCGATTCCGGCACTGGCCGTTGTCCTTGTGGCAGCCACCGTTGGGCTCAACAGTGGCATGCAGTTCGGGGAACGGCCCCATTCGGTGATGACCCGGTCCGAAATGTGGGATGACAGCACCAGGGCTTGGGTCCTCGTCGGGCACTTCTTCGGCCGAACAGCCTTGCCCAGCGAGAGTCTGGCGACAACGGCAGCCGGGGCCATTCCGTACTATTCGGGGATTCGATGTCTGGATCAATTGGGTCTCAACGACCGCTTCATCGCCCATAGTTCCTCCCCTGAGGGCGGTGGCGTCGGTCATCGAAAAAGGGCATCGGAGGCTTATCTCGCTCAGCAGGAGATCACCTATGTCATCGGTCATCCCCGGCTCTACCTCCAACCCAAAGTCGAGCGTCTTCAACCGGGAGAATTTTTCGTGCGGATCGAGGACCCGTCCGGGATCATATTCTTCCTGGCCGTGAGAACCATGTTGGACCGCGAGGCGCTGATGGCCTCGCTTCGAGACCGAGGGGTCTTCGTCGTCGATCAATCGTAGAGGACGTTGGCTTCGCCATCCTCGGCGATCCGTTCCTGAGCCAATTCCAGAAGGCGGGTTCGCCGTGCCCAGAGACTGTCCAGTTCAGGGGTGGTCAACCAGGGTCCCAGCTTCTCATCCATTCTTTCCCGGGTCAGGTTCTCGAGTGCCTTCAGGATCGAACGGGAAAACATTTCCAACGAGCCTTCCCGGCGCAATTTCTTGATCCTCTGAAAACCCCGCGAGGAGTCGATCTTCCAGATCTTCCAGTCGGCATCGATCAGAAGATTCGAGATGTTGTTGTAATCGGTATCCCAGGTTAACTGCATGAACAAACGAACGGTGAACATTTGTTCATTCCAATTCGAGCCGGGCGGCGGAGTCAGCTTCTCGACTTTCGAGCGGTGCCACTCGGTCATCGTTCCGTTGACCCACATACTCAGAGACCCGGTTTCGCGGCGGATCTTCCGCTCCACGGTCGGCGGCACGATGCCCAAACCCAGGAGCTTGTCCAGTTCATAGGCGGCGATCTCGTGTTTGTAAGAATCCTTCAGATTGAGAATCGTTCGACCGGTGGTCAACTTTTCCTTGGGCTTGACATCGTCAATAGTCTTGAAGACTGCCTTGGCCGTCATCTCACCGTCCGTCAGCGTGGCCTTTCTGGGTTTGGTGATGCCCTTGGTCTCGAAATTATCCAGTGACGTGATCTCGGCGGTCTTCAAGAATTCTTCCGCCGCCTCCCCGGTCAGCACCAGAGGAGGATCTTGGGCCGCCACCTGTGGGGCCGCTTCGTTCTTCTCGCCGGATTTCGTCGCGAGGTCAGTGGGATGCTGCGCATCCTCGACCGAAGAAGAAACCGGGCGAGAGGTGCAAGCCAGGAGGGCCGTGGCCAACAATAAGATCCCTAGCCGTCGCATGGTCGATGCCCCCTTGATTCTGTATTTCTTTCGCTAGACAACAGCTTACCACTTACGAAGTGGAGGATTCCGGGTTTTGTCGATTTCCCTCGAGAAAATCATGAAAAGCCGAGGCAATCAACTGATGGGCCACTGGAGAATAATGGCCGCCCTTGCTTCCGAAAGCGTAGAGGTCACCCCAAGGGTGGCCGCCCTCGAGATAGGACTGAAACACCTGGGAACAGTCGATAAAGGCGTATTGCCTGGCTTCGAGGTAAGGTACCAACCAGCCATAGGGCATCTCCCCGGAAGACCCGGCATCTCGGTAATCGAGGTGTATGGGAAAGAGGAGGAAGACCGGCACGGACCCGTTGGCGATCGCCTCGTCGTGAAAAAGGTCGAAGGTCTTGAAAAGCAATGGATTCCTGCCGGGACCCCTGGAATACCAGTTCCGGATTTCGCCGGTTCCACCAGACTGATCGGTCCACCATTCCGTCGCCCTGCGCCACCAAAACCGTGCGGCCTTCACCGAGGGCACATTGTCGACCCATCGAGTGGTCGAGGGCTCGAACTGCGAGTAATAGCCGTCGTAACGTCCAATACGGGGGAGTTCGGTCTCTGGATGGTCCAGCAGCTCTTGATACTGCTCAAGGCTTTGCACCGGATTCTCGGTCAGGACCAGCTCCTCTCCTTCCAATCGAAACCGTGGTTTGGCAAGTGGAAACCCCGTCGACGAAAGGTAGAAGGGCCGGAACGTGTTGGTGTTCCGCCTGGTGTTTTCGGCAATGAAACTGAGCACGGCAACATCCGGCGCAAAGTTTTTGCCTTCATTCAAATACCGGAGTACCGCCTGGCCCGTGCCGTAGCTGGAGACCCCAAAATTGAGGACCTCGACACCGGATTCCGATCCCTCCAGAACGGCCTGCCAGGTCTGTTCGACCTCGACGTCGGAGCCCAGCATGAAGGAATCCCCGAAGGTGGCGATGCGCACTGTGCCTGGTGGCGGGGATTTCAAATAGTCGCGATCAGCCCGAAGGCCCTGTCCGTTGGCACGGTAGATATCGGCGCTGCCCCACGGCTTATGAGACCAGCCCAGTGTCGGGTCGAAGGCAATAAAGGAAGTGTTGCCCTCGATCAGGTCCTCGATGTACGGTCTGTACCTTTCTATGAAAGCTCTCGGATCGATCGTGTTGATCGGAGGCTGCTCCGTCGGCAAAGCCAGGGCGACGATCAGCTCGCAGACCACCCAGACCATCGCGGCGGTCATCACGATGAAGACCTGTCGTCTTCTAATGCTCATCCGCATGTCTCCCTTCCTCAACCCTGGAGGAACTGACTCAAATTACAGCCGGCCAACTCCGCCGGGGAGCCTTCAGAAAGCCGCCCTTGAACACCTTCAATAATCGAAGCACGGTCCCAAGTCTCAGGTTACAGTGTTCAGTCTTCGGTCTCATAGGCATTGGGTACCCGTGCGCCGATTTTACTTTCCTGGAGGTTGATATTTTCCACCCAAAATCTCGGCGGACCAGGGAAGTATGGGGCAACGGGCGCGAGTTTCCAATCCGTTATTTTTTTTTCGGCTCCGCCAGGTTGAGGACACCAAACCCAAACCTGTACTCTGTCTCTTCGTACAATCGAACCGAAGGAGTACCACTAATGGATTCAGATCGCCGTCAATTCGTTCAACTGTCACTGCTCGCGGGCGCCGGCGCCGGTTTGGCCTCAACGGCGGGCGCCCAGGCGAAAACCATCACCAAGGCTGACCGAGCGCTCAAGATCCTGGTCCTCGGGGGCACCGGACTGATCGGACCTCCAATGGTCGAGTACGCTCGGGCACGCGGCCACGCTCTGACCCTGTTCAACCGCGGCAAAACCAATACCCACCTCTTTCCACTGATGGAAAAGCTCAAGGGCGACCGCAACGATGATCTGTCCTCCCTGGAGGCTGAGGTGACCAAGGGCCGCCGATGGGATGTGGTCATCGACAACACCTCGTCTGTGCCCCGGTGGGTGACGGCATCGGCCGGTCTGCTCAAGGATTCTGCGGAGACATACCTCTACACCTCGTCGATCTCGGCCTATGCGGAGTTTGAGACGATCGGCGCCGACGAGAGTGCTCCGACGGCAGCGCTTTCACCGGAAGAAGAGGCCAAGGTCAAAACGCCCAAAGACATCACGGGGGAGAACTACGGCGGCCTCAAGGCCCGCTGTGAAGAAGAGGCCCGAAAGGCCTTCCCCGGCCGGTGCATCGTCGTTCGTCCCGGCCTGATCGTCGGCCCCGGCGACTACTCGGACCGCTTTACCTATTGGCCCGTGAGGGTGGCCAAGGGTGGCGAAGTCATGGCGCCCGGCAACCCGGACGACCCCGTACAATTCGTCGACTGCCGCGATCTCGGCGAGTGGTTCATCCGCCTGGTCGAGGACAAAAACTACGACACCTTCAACGGCGTCGGGCCCCGGTCGCCGATGACGATCGCCGGCATGCTTCACGGCATGCGGGCGACCATCGACAATGAGATCAGCTTCACCTGGGTCGACGCCGATTTCCTGGCCGAGCATGAAGTCCAGCCCTGGAGGGAAATGACCGTCTGGGTTCCGCCTGTCGGAGAAGAAGCCGGCTTCTCGACGGCGTCCATCGAAAAGGCCAAGGCCGCCGGCGTGACCTTCCGGCCCCTGGCCGAGAGCTGCAGGGACATCCTGGAGTGGTGGTATTCGGATGCTGTGACCGAAGAGCGCCGTCAAAACATGGTGGCAGGAGAGCGGTCGCTCATGGCTCGGGAAGCGGCCATCATCGCAGACTGGAAGGCGCGCTAGGGAGAAAACTGTTTCGGAAATGCCTCCACTGCATGTATGGTGCTCCTATGTACCCTCGGAAGGAGACCCTCTCATGCGCCTCTCCGACATCCTCCGGGTCAAAGGCTCGGAGGTGGTGACGATCGACCCCGACCGCACCGCCCTCGAAGCCACCCAGACTCTCGTGGACCACAACATCGGCGCCATGGTCGTCATGGAGGATGGTGCCCTGGTCGGCATCGTCTCGGAGCGGGACATCCTGCGGCTCACTGCACGAGGGCCGCAGGAGCTGGACCGAACGCCCGTGGCCGACATCATGACGCGGGACGTCGTGTTTGCCGGCGAGGGGGACTCCCTGGCCTCCGCCATGGAGGTCATG
>DAOWGJ010000327.1 GCA_030637505.1 Holophagae bacterium | reverse complement strand
AGCTCGAAGAGGTCGCGCCAAGTCATCGACCCCGGCAGGAAGGGGTCGAAGGCCCAGGCCATGACATCCCGCGCATAGGGCCACTCGGCGTTGGAGATCAGCATCAGGCGTTTGCCGGCATCCAGCTGGTCAAGGAGGGCGAGCGGCGCCTCGGGGTCCGGCACGACGTAGCGCTGGGGATTGTCGGTGATCTCCTTTTTGATGACGCCCTCGACGTGGGCCCGCTCGACGCTGGACCGCACTTTGCGGTAGAGGTCCGTGTAGCTGTGGACTTTGGGGAAGTGATCCAGCCGGGCGTCGTACCGGTCGACCAATTGGGCGTAGAGGCAGCATTCCGAAAGGGAAAACAGGGTATTGAGGAAGACGAATCTGGGGGCTGCCAGGTCAACCGGCGTGTGGCGGTAGATCTCCCGCTGCTCGTCAAATTCCAATCTCCGGGTGCCGTGGGCGGCTCGGACGACATAACCGAAGCGGTTGGGTTTGACGACGTTGCCCAGCTCGACGTCAATCACAAGACCTCGGATGACCAAGTCAGGATCGAACTCCAGACCGGCCACGGGCCAGCCCTCGTCGGCCAGCAGTTCGCGCATCCGAGCGTAGGCCCGCTCTTCCCATGCTTCGGTCCGGTAGTGGACCAGCGTGTAATCCATGTCATAGCCGATGGCGCCGATCGACCTGAGGTTGAGCGTACGGCTGGAGTATATTCGTCGTTCCGGGGGGATGGCGAGGTCGTTCGAGTGTTCCATCATCCCGCCATGCTACAGGAGTTCGGCCGTGAAGATCCTACAGATCGCTGAAAGTAAGGTAACGGAAAAACGGTCCCGATTCCTGGCCCGCGTCTTTCCGGCGTCGTCCCTGGAGGCGGTGCAGGCTGAGGTCAAGGCTGCGCGGGCTCGGGTTCGCAAGGGGCGACACCACTGCTGGGCCTGTCGCCTTCGGGATGGGGATAAGCTGCTCGAACAGGCCCGCGATGACGGCGAGGTTGGTCGTCCGGGCACAGTCATGCTCGAGGTACTCAGGCGCCATGACCTCGAAGGCGGCATCGTCGTGTCCCGGCTCTTCGGAGGGGTCAAACTCGGGGTTGGCGGAGTTTCCAGAGCCTTTCGGCAGGCGGCGGAGGAGGCAGTGGCGAAACTGAGACGCTAGCCCGGACGCAGTCCGGTAGGGTGGGCCTTGGCCCACCATTTTTCGATTCAGGGACTGCACCAGGGACGGTGGCAGGTTCGGCGAACGCGAGCGCCCCTGTCGGACGGGACGTGTTTCAAAAAATCCAGAGCGCCCTTCCCGGACGGGGCGTGCGGTCCTTGATGTTGTCCTGCGGCAGCCTCCCCGAAGGCCGGGGCTGATTTCCTACCTTCCCTCCGGCAATGGCCTTCCTGGGGTCCAGGGAACACCGGCGGCTTCCATCCTGGCCTCGAACGCGGGCAGGTCGATCTCCAGCAGTCGATGAAGCTCCTCGATCAGCGGTGAGAACTCCGCCTGGGCAATCTCCAGGCTTCGGCGATGGGTTGGGGTCGGGCCGTAGGTCGAAAAACGGTTGCCCATCTTGATGACGTTGAGATGCCGGAGAATGGTGTGAGGCACGGCTTCACCAACTGCGGTCCGGCTTCGGTTGCCCCGCAGGGCCTGATCCAGTCGGTGCAGTCGGGCCTTGAGGGCGCCGAGTTCAATATCGAAACCGGTCGGTTCGGCGGTTGAGCGGGCGAGCGCCCCTTGCATCAGCTTGAGGTGTTCGAAGGCTTTGGAAATCGCGAGACCGGCAGCACTGACCGCCCTCTCGAAGTCCGCGACCTGGTTGAGAAAAACTTCGGTCTCGGCCGGTGTGGAACCCTCGAGGACTCCCTTCCTCAGCGGTTTGACCTCGAAGGTCTGTGGTCCACCGAGGTTGGTTACGGTATTTCGGACATATTTCGAAAGGGTCACGCTGTAAATGCCCGGGGGAGCCAACCAGCCGCTGTCCCGTGTGGGATCGTCATCATCGGTCTTGGCCTCCGGGAATGCGGCCAGAGCCGCCGTACTCGGGTAGCGGAGGTCCCAGGCGACGCGGTGGAATCCCTTGGCAGATGGACCTTCGAGCCTCCGGACGATCTCCCCGGCCTGGTTTCGAACGGTCAATACGATGGCCGGTTCTTCTTCTCTCCGCTCCTGTTCCAATCGATCCCAGTCAGGACGTGGTGTATCGTCGCCGGTCTTCTCCAGCTTTTTCTCGGCCTCCCTGCGTTCCTTCTCAAGGGTCTGCAGCGTCTCCGCGAGGTGGTAGGTGAAGACGGCCCCAAAGGGCGGGTTGGGGGCGATGAAATGGGAGGCTCCCTGGTCGGCGACACCCTTGCCACCGAGTGGACTGCGCGGGATGTACCACCAGGCGTCGCGGACCGAGAAGAGATGGGCCTCTTCGGTCAAAGCTTCCTCCGTGGCCTCCCTGAGGCATGAATAGTCGTCCAAAACGAAGAAGCCCCGCCCGAAGGTGGCGCCGACCAGATCGTTCTCGCGGCGCTGGATTGCCAAGTCCCGGAAGGGGATGGTCGGGACTTTGCCGCCGAGTTCATTCCAATGATCCCCGCCGTCGGTGGTGACGAAGAGTCCGAACTCGGTGCCGGCAAAAAGAAGATCCGGTTTGACGTGATCCTGAACGATGCGCCACACCAGGTGGCGGTCAGGGAGGTCTCCGGCGATCGAATGCCATGACCGTCCGCGGTCGGTACTCTTCAGCAAGAAGGGTTTGAAGTTCCCTGACTTGTGATCGTCCAGGGCAACGTAGACCGTGTCCGCGTCAAAGAGGTCCGCCTTGATGTCGTTGACGAACGTTCGCGCCGGAACGCCGGGAAGGCTGCCGACTTCGATGGCCCTCCAGCTGCTGCCGCCATCCTCGGAGACCTGGATCAGCCCATCGT
>DAOWGJ010000397.1 GCA_030637505.1 Holophagae bacterium | reverse complement strand
GCCGCCGCACCCGTTGCACTGCTCGAGGTTGCCGACGAAAGAACGGTCTTTTTCGACAAAGGCCGAAAGCGGAGCGAAGGGCAAGCTCAGTTCCGAACCCGGCCCCAGGCGCAGATCCCGATCCATCTTCCACCGACCGGTGTCGACGACCTTGCCCGGATTCATCACACCACGCGGATCAAAGATGGTCTTGACCTCGGCGCCCAGTTCGATCAACTCCGGGCCCAGGTGATCGGGGAGAAATTCGGTCCGCGCAATCCCCACACCATGCTCACCTGCCAGGGACCCACCAAAACGACTGACCAGGGACGAGGTGGCCTCGGCCGCCTGGCGTAACCGGGCAATGTCCTCGGTGCGGTGCAGATCCAGGGTCGGCCGAATATGCAGAAGGCCCGACGCGGCATGGCCATAAAACGATGTCGTTCCCCCGTACTCCGCCATGATGGCCTTCATACCGTCGACGAAAGCTCCAAGGTCTTCGGGCCTGACACAGGCATCTTCGATGATCGTCGTCGGTTTGGCAGCACCGATACAGCTGGTCACCAGGGACAAACCCGCCCGCCGCAACTGCCAGACCATCTCCTGCTCGGCCTCGCCCTGACAGATGACAACACGATCGCCGAGGCCAAGGCGCGCCAACTGGTGCAACCGATCCTCGACATCGTCGAAGAACTCCACCAGCAGCAGGCTTTGACAGGGGTATTCGTCCAATTCGAGGAGGGCGCGGGCAGCGGCAAACTCCAATCGACCGCGACTCTGTCCGAATACCGGCAAATCCAGGTGCTCGACCGCAGCCGGCCTCAGACGCTGCAACTCAGGCATCGCGAACATCGCCTCAGTGACCGAGGAGAAAAAGATAACACCGAGCCCTTTCCGGGTTGGATACGGCACCACACGGAGGATCGCCGAGGTGATCAGACCCAGGGTGCCCTCGCTGCCGGCGATCAAGGCCACCAGATTCGATGGATCAGTCAGGAAACGATGAAAATCATACCCTGGGCGACGCTTGACCAGGTTGGCGGGAAGACGGCGTTCGATCTCGGTCCGTTGTTTCAGGACAGCCTCGGCCGCTTGGTGCCTCAACGCCTCAAAACCGTGGCGGCCTCGCCCTACCCATGCGAGAGAACCGTCAGGGAGAACTACTTCGAGAGCTTCAATGTGATCCGCCGTCGTCCCGTAGACCGGAGCGTGCGCGCCGGACGAATTGTTGGCGATCATTCCGCCGAGAGTCGCGCGCGACGACGTCGCCACATCCGGGCCGAACCACAGCCCCTCGGGCGCCAACGCCCTGTTGAGCCGATCCAATACGACCCCGGCGCCGACCCGAATCAACCGGCTTTCCCGGTCCATCGGTTCGATGTCCGTGAGGCGCCGTGAAATATCGACAATCAGCCCTTCGCCGATCGCCCCCCCGGTCAGGCCTGTGCCTGCTCCACGAGGTGTGATCCCCATTCCCGCGTCGGCCGCCGCCCTGACGACAGCGGAACACTGAGAAGCATCGCGAGGCAGTGCCACCGCCGAAGGGGGCACCCGGTAGATCGACGCGTCAGTCGCATAGAGCACACGGTCGAGGTCAGTCGTCCGGATCTCGCAGCCGCTTCTCTCGAGAGCCTGCCGCTGAGCGGAGGTCAGGGACATCATCAGTTGATTGTAGACCGGAGAGTGTCCAGATGGAGCGCGCTCTTTCCCGAGCCCGAGCCCGTGCCCGTTACCGTTCCCGACGGGGCAGCTGGTCGATCTGAGCTCGGCTCCTTAGCCTTTTATCGTCGTCAAAGGCGTTCAATCGAACACACGCCCCATCCTGTTCATCTCTGATAGGCAATCAAGACGACACACAACTGTCCCTGACGACGGGGTGTTGCTGTCTGATGATGACACTGTCGATTGGGTGGCAAACCTCAGGAAACCCGGGCACGGGCTCGGGCTCGGGCTCGGGGGGCTACCCTTCAGGTCTAAAGCCCGGCAAGAACCAAACCCCAATTGGCAAAGAGTGCAACCGCCAAAAGAATCAGCCCCCTGTCGAGCCATCGACCCCCACGTTCAATCGCCTCACGCCACCGCCTGACCGACAGCCACAGCGCATGACGGAGGGCCTGTAGCGCGACAAAGACCATCACCACCCAACCGAGGCGGTGAAAAGTGAGACTCTCCCCGATGGCCCCGCGGCCCAGGGCGACCCACGCCCTGGTCAGGCCGCAGCCGGGACAAGGCGTACCCGTCGCCCGCCTGAAGGCGCAGGTCACGGGGAGGTCTTCCATCTCGAACGCCGGCCACAGGGTTTCCAGAGAACCCAGGATGACGGCAATCACCAACGCCCCGAAACACAGAGCCAACAACAGGCGGTGGGAGGAGACCGCAACAGCCTCCCCCCCACGCTGTTCTAACCCGACCTTCTCACCAGTCTTCGGCTGCAGTGCGTGATGCACCACACTGGCCGGCGCTTTCTCGATTCGCTCTC
>DAOWGJ010000330.1 GCA_030637505.1 Holophagae bacterium | reverse complement strand
TGGCCTTCTGGAGGAACCCTTGATTCAGCTTGAGAAACACGAACGGACTGAACGCGAAAAGCAGCGCAAAGACCAGGGCAAAAACCGGTGACCGGAAACGTTCCCAGGCGAGGCGCCAGGCAGCTCCCGCATTGAGAAACAGCACCAACAACACGGCAAGATTCCGGGCGGTCAGCAAATCGGTCACAAACATGAAGAGCGTATAGAGGGCCAGATGGAGTGAAAAGGCAACTTTGGCCCTGAACTCCTGCCCCTCCGGGTAACGCGTGTATGGGGAACGGAGGTAATCAACCGTCCCCCCCTCCTCCATCTGCCGTCCGATATTCCACTGAAAAAAGAGATCCCCCTGCAACCCGGGATGGTCAACGTGGCCGACAACGTGGGTGTCCATGTGGAGGATCAACGGCCATGTCAGAGCCACCGTCGCCACCAAGAGAAGTCCCAGACTGCCGATGACGACCCACCTCTGGCGACGCTCTTCGGTCATGAGAGGCCCTGAAGGGTATCTCGGACAGCGTCGGCGATCCGGTCGATATGGCGTTTCTTCAAGAAGGGGTGAACCGGAAGATGCAGAATCTCCCGGGCCGTACACTCGGCGTTGGGACAGGGGCTCGCAAGCGAGGCGTCAACCCCGATTGTCGAACAATCCGCCATGAAGCCGAAGTCAGTGTCGACACCCCGAAGTCGCAACTCCAGGGCCAGGGTCTCCCGCCTGGGATGAAGCACGGGAAAGCTCATGAAAACACTGCCGGTTCTCATCGGAGGAACCACCAGATCGGGAACCCCGGCCAGGCGCGACCGCAGATACCAACCATTCCTCACCCGGGCCCTGTTGGTGCCCTCCAGGCGAGTCAATTGTGCAACTCCGACGGCCGCCATCTGGCGAGAGGGCAACCGTGCGCCCTCGATCCCGGTCAAGGGCCCCGCCTTTTCCTGCATCACCTCGTGCACGAGATCGGTCCCCCGACGCTCGAAAAGCTTGAGGATCGGCATCACGATCGCCGAAAACACAACCGGATGCGTAGCCACGCCCATTGCGGCTGCCTTGGCGGCCAACCTCAGGGACGTGCCGACACCCGACGACCTGTGCGCCGACGCCATCTCCAGAATCCGGACGGCCCGGTCCGGATCGGCCGTCGAAACCGCTCCACCGCCCAGCAGGGTCAGGTTCTTCGTCGGTCCGAGGCTGAAAAATGCTCCTTCGCCAACCGTCCCGACCCTTCGCCTCCCTGCCGTAGCACCGATCGCCTGGGCACAGTCTTCGATCAGGACGACCCCTCGGCGATCACACACCTCCTTCACCGTCACGAGATCAGCGGGATTGCCGTAGAGATGGGTTGCTATGACCGCTTTGGTTCGATCACCGATGACCCCCTCCAGGGTTGTCCAATCGGCTTCAAAAGTCCCCGGCATGAGGTCGATATACCGAGGCTCAGCCCCGGTCGCACAGATGGCTGCCGGGACCGCAGGAAAATTGAAAGCCTGTGTGACGACCTGATCTCCCGGGCCGATGTCCAAAGCATTCAATAACCAATAGAGTGCTATCCGTGCGGAAGGGGCCAGAACCACCGGGTTGCCGGCGAGAGCGCAGCCGGACAACCCAGCGGCGAACTGTTCGGCCCGATCGAGGCCTCCCGGAAGAAACGACCGGAAGAAGGCGGCCGCCTCGCGAAAAGACGTCGTCGGCCGGAATCGGGGAATATTCAATATCGACATCTTCAGTGAGACAGTTTACGCGATCACGGTTGCTGACCCATCATCCCTTCGGATTGAGCAGCCGCTGTGATTTGTGCGGGTTCTCAGCTACAGCGACGGACGGCCGGGGCAGGTACGGCGTCAGATGGCAGTTTCAGGGGCCGGGTCAGATGGCAGGGACCGGGGCAGATCACAGCGGCCTCACCGGCGGCGGACCGCTTCCCGGCCAGCGTCTTTGACCCATCACCCGTTCGGATTGAGCAACCGCCAGGTCATCGCCCGAACTTGGTCGAAGAGGTTGAGAGCGTTATTTGTTCGGCTCTTGTCGATGGCACCTGCCTGGGCGAGGAGCCTGAGGTGGGTATCGACCTCTTTGGCTGAGGCATAAGCAATTCGCCAGTGGTGCATCCGATCTC
>DAOWGJ010000012.1 GCA_030637505.1 Holophagae bacterium | reverse complement strand
GAGGCGAACCAGCACATCGAAGGTGCCCGGCGCCCGTAGTTCGTGGGCCTCTTTGATGCCGTCGAGGCTGATCTGCACCTCGGCGTCATGGGCAACAAGAAATTGCGCCTTCTCGTCATCAAGCAGCAGCCCGTTGGTCGTTAGCGCGATCCTCAAGCCCTTTCCGTTGGTTGTGGATCCCCGCGCGTACTCGATGGCCCGTCGCACCAGCGACCACTCCAGCAACGGCTCGCCTCCGGTCAGGGCCAGGGTCCGCTCCTCGGCCTCCGAAACCGGCAAACGATCAATCCCGGCCTTCAGCACGGCCCACGACATCAACCGCGGTTGATGTTCACCTTGGTGGCAGTAGATACACGCCAGGTTGCAGGCAGTGGTCAGAGTGCATTCGAGGACTTTGAGCGGCCCGCGAGAAACACCCAATCTAACCAACCCTGGAGTGAACCGGCCGAATCAATAAAATCAGCATAAAACGCGGTCGGGCTTTTTCACCTCAGGTGGTTGGAAATCCTCGACCTCTATGACCTGATCCTGGGGCAGCGCTTCAATCCCTTTTCGCAAGGCATGGATCCACTGTTCGATGCGATCCAGAGTCTGGACCAGGTTTTCTACGGTGATCTTCGTCTTCTCAGCTGTCATGACCCCTCCCAACTTCACCTTCCAAGCATATCCTAATCCTGCGTTTCAGCTTCAAGGACCCACAGGTTACCGATCATTTCGGTCTGCAAATAGACCGAAAACCTCTCATCCAGGCTGAGGGAGATCATCCCGGTGGCCAGCCACCTCCCCCCGGTCTCACCGCGTCCGAAGTCAACCGGCAGGTTCACGGAACTGACCGACCCGTCAACAGCGGATATTCGGCGAAGGCTCAATGTTTCACCATCCCAGTTGCCACTGACCAACAGGGTCCGGCTCCCGGCCTCCCACCACATGTTGTCGATCCTCCGCCTCTCGGTCAGGACCCTGGCTTCATACGGATCGGTGAGAGAACGGACCCACAGATTCTCTTCGTTGTCCCGGTTGCCTAACCACGCCAGCATTGTCCCATCAGGGGAGATTCTGGGCTGGGTGTCGGCCGTGTCCTCAAAGGTCAGCTGCTGGGCCTCGCCAATCCGTCGTCCCTCTGCGACCGGCGCCCACCAAATTTGAAACCGACCCCTCCGATCCGAGGCGAAGGCCAAATGAGTCCCATCGGGAGAAAAGAACGGGGAGACATCCGCCGCCTCGTCGCTGGTAAACAGAATTGGCGCACCACCTTCGACCGGAAGGGTCAAGATGTCCCGCTGGCCGTCACGGACTCGGTGAAAAGCCAACCAGCGATTGTCCGACGAAAAGACCGGATTGCTGTACGCTCCTGGCCCCGAAATCACCGGTTTAGGTTGACCCATCGGCTTGCCTTGTCGCAGGCGCTGCAGAAAAAGGGCATGACCGTCTCGATACTTCGCAGCAAGAACCACGGCACCGCCATCCGAGGCGATTATTCCCTTCGAGGGATCAACAGGGCCACCCAGAGGAGAATGTTCTCCGGTCAAATGATTCATGACAATGAGCGTGGATTTCGACCGCTGGGTCGAGTAGACAAGAAACTTGCTGTCGGACGAGGGCGAAACCTGGGTCTCAGAGCCCGCGCCCGTCGAAAGGCGCTCGGGAGTCCCCCCGTTGGCATCGATCCGCCAGATGGAATTCGTGTCGAAAGAAAATTTTGAGAACACAATTGACGTTCCAGACCACTCGGCATCAATCATGGGCTGTTGATTAAAGGTCAACCGACGGGGCCGCCCCCCATCAACTGCAATAATCCACAAATCCCGGGGCGACGTATAGCTGATCATGCGACCGTCAGCCGAGAAATCCGGATTTCGATGAAACCAGAAACCATCCTCAGAAGTCGTCAGGTAACGGAAACCCTCCAGATCGTCCAGGGGGGCGATCGCCACCCTGTAGTAGCCGCTGTCGTCGCGGCACACGAAGGCCAACTGAGCGCCGTCCGGCGACAATGCGGGATCGTCAGCATCGGAAAGGACCAGGTCCGGCGTGCCTCCCAGCCGGGGCACCTTCCAAATCGCTGCTGCGCCACCCCGGAACGACGTGAAGTAAATCGTGCTGCCGTCGGCCGACCAGGCGGGTCTTCGGTCGGCCGATGGATGGTCCGTCAACTGCAGGGCATGGCCACCCTCGCGGTCGACCAACCAGATATCGCCGGCGCCACTTCGGCCTGAGGCGAAGGCGATCATGGTCTCGTCCGGCGACAGCGCCGGATCCGCCGCCCATGCGGGGTCATGGGTCAAGGGTTTGGCGACCCATTTTGTTGCCAGAGTCTCGGGCGTGACAATGTCTCTGAGGAGCCGCGTGCCGACAGAGGCCGCCGCAACCAGGACCGCCAGCCCGAGAGCCTGCACCAAGCGCCGCTGCCGCCGCGAACGCAGGACCCTGGCCCGAATCAGGCCTCCTTCGACTTCGCTGCGTAAATCCTCGAGGTCGGCCGCCATCGCATCGGCACTCTGGTACCGGTCCTCAGGCTTCTTGGCCAAGGCCTTGCGTACGATGTCTCCAAGGACCTCCGGGGTGTCGGATCGAAAGTGCACGATCGGCGTCACAGGGGTGTGGAGCAGGCTGTCCAGCCAACTGTCGCTGCCGGCCGTCGGCAGGGCCGGGGTGCCGGTCACCATCTCGAAGAGCACCAGTCCCAGGCAGAAGATGTCGCTGCGTGCGTCCAGGGAACGGCCCAGAGCCTGCTCGGGCGACATGTAGCCCGGTGTACCCACCATGTGCCCGTGCTCGGTCAGGCGGGTGATGGTCTCT
>DAOWGJ010000177.1 GCA_030637505.1 Holophagae bacterium | reverse complement strand
TGACGAACGGTTGCACCAGCGGCCGCTCGTCGGTCACGTCGAATGCGGGCTGTGGAAAATAGACCCTGTCGACCAACTCCGGGTCTCCCTCGACGACCTGGCCGCTGTAAAAGGCCGAGGTCGTGCAGATGACTCCCTTGAAGCCCTTGTCGCGGAGAACGCGGAGCACCTCGAGGGTTTCGTAGGCGTATCCGATGATGTAGACCGATTCAGGGTTGTGGGCGGCGCAGCTGTCGGCGGCTTGCTGCCTCCAGTCGGGATCGGTCAGCAGGATACGGTCGACGACTTTACCCTGCATTGCCTGCTCGAAGATGTGTCGGAAGGGCGGTTCAATGCCCCTGGCCTGTTCCGAATCCTGGGTGAAGATCAAGACCGTGTCGAGATCCTGATCCTCCCGCAAAAAGCGGCCTGCACGACGTCCTTCCAGCTCGTCGGACGGGAATATGCGGTAGAAGAGTTTGCTGTCCTTGGTCAGACTGGGCGCCGACGCAGATGGAGAGAGGCAGGGCACGTCCGTTCGTTCGATGACCGGCAACATGGCCTTGGCTTCGCCGGAGGTGACGCCGGCGATTATCATTTTTGCACCCTTCGAGGCCAACTCCTTGTATTGTTTGGCGGCGATCTCCGGATCTGATTCGGAGTTGGCCCAGAGGATGGTCAAGTTTTGGGGATAGCTGCCGTCGGCTTTGGCCTGATCAATGGCCAGTTCCATGGCGCCCTTCATGGCGGCGCCGTAGGACTCCGCTTCGCCGGTTTCGGGCAAGAGGATACCGATGACCGGCTTGGATCCGCATGCCGCTATGCCGCAACACGCCAGGGCAACGGCGCAAACCTTCAGGATCACATTCAGCTTTCGCACGACAGACCTCCCAAGCCCGAGAACATCGGGTGCTTTTCACCAATCCCCATCATACCGGAATCAGGATTTTACTGACGTCCGGCGTCCGGAAAGCCCAAGTCAACGATCTGGGCCACTCCTCATTCGCAGGCCTACCAAGCGGGCGATGATCGTGGCGATAAAAAGCTGGCCGGTGACCGCCTCGATCCACGTCAGGCTCCTGGCCAACCCTGAGACCGGCGTGATGTCTCCAAATCCGAGGGTGGTCAGGACGACAAAGCTGTAGTAGGTGAAACTTTGCTCTGGGATTTCCTGAGCTCCGATACCGAAGTCAATGGACCCGGGCTCAACCAGGGTCATGAGCTGATAGGCAGAAGCCCAGGCCAGACCCATCAGGAGATAGGCACAGGTGGCGCCCCGAATGGTGTCGTTGGAGACGTCCGGGCTGGTAGTAATGTCCCGGACGATTTCGAAAACGATATAGGAAAAAAAGAGGATACCCAAACCTCCGACGGCGCCCTCGAGGAGAGGTGCATGGGTGTCGGCCATCATCGATGTCAATCGAACCGCCAAAGCCGGAACTCCGAGGGTAATGCCGATCATCAACACGCGCCGTGTGCGGGCGATGTCCCAAACCGCCGTAAAGATGACGGCAACAAAGGCCAACTGGAAGAGAAATTTTCCTCCCGGAATCAAATTGAAAAACGGCGTCAGGGCGACAACGATGATCAAACTGGCCAGAAGACGAGTGTAGGTACCGCGGTCGCGCAACCCGATCATCGGTCGGGCCTCGACTGGTTTTCCCCTACCAGCCGACGATGTGAGTTCGAGAGTGCAGTGATCATGGGTCCATCATAGCTTGGCGCGGAACTGAGGCTGATGCAGTAGAATGGCGGGGAGCTGCCGGTATTCTTCGGAAGAGGCGGAGATTAGGGAAGGATCCAATGAAACTCGGTTGGTTTGCTGTCAGTGTCTTTGCGATTTCGGTGTTATCCGTGGGGATCGCGGTGCCGTCTTCGGCGGACGACAGCTATGTCGACTGCAAAATGACCTTTTCGCTGAAGGGCTGGTCAGTGTTTTACAAGACCGCCTCGGGTCAAGGTCGGATCGAGTGCGACAACGGCCAGAAGGCGGTGGTCAAGATTTCGGTCAAAGGCGGAGGTCTGACCTTCGGCAAGTCCGAAATCGATGGAACCGGCAAGTTTTCAGATGTCCACGACATCTCAGAGGTTTTTGGAAGCTATGTTGCCGCCGAGGCCCACGCGGGCGCCGTCAAGTCCAGTTCGGCGTCGGCCTACACCAAGGGGGAGGTCTCGTTGGCCTTGGCGGGAACCGGTAGAGGATTTGACTTGGGTGTGGCGTTCGGTAGATTAAAGATCAAAGAAGTGAAATAGGGCGGGTCGCAGGATCCGACGGAGGATTCATCATGAGGAAACTGGTTGTTTTTCTGGTCCTGTTTGTTGTTGTGGCAGTAATACCGGTGGGTGCCCAGGTGTCCGATCAGACCATTCTGACCTACGAGGTCCTGACCGAGGACTTCGACGCATTGGTCAAAGAAGCGATGGCCCTGACCGACGAGCAGTGGAAGGCTTTCGAACCTGTGTTCGACGATTACAAGGCCGTCATGCACCCGGTTTTCGAAAAAAGAATCAACCTGATCAAGGAATTCGTCAAAAAACAGGGTGTGCTGACGGATGCCGAGGCCAGAGCCGCCTTGGCCGGCATTCTGGAGATCGAACAGGATGAGTGGCTGGTCCAACGGGATTTCCAGAAGGAGTTCCTCGAGGTCATTCCTGCCGTAAAGGCGCTTCGTTTCTGGCAGATCGAAAACCGGATGATGCTCATGTTGCTGTCCAGCGTCGCCAAGGATGTCCCCCTGGCGAAATAGGGACATCGCGCACCGCCCGCTAGGGCGGTCACGGCGAAGCCGTGGAGGTCGCGAAGCGACCAGCGTGGGCTGGGAAGCTCTCAGCTATCAGCTCTCAGCTATCAGCTATCAGCGGGAGAAAGCACATCGGTTTTTTGCCTGGCCTACTCGACCCTCACGTCGATGAGGTCCGAAAAATTCTGGAGAGCTTCCTCCAGGGCTTGGCCGAGACTTTCAGAGCTGTGAGCTGAGCCACTTGCAAACAGCCTCAAGAAGAGCAGCCACAAAAAGGCACGAAAATGCACAAAAGGGAATAGGGAGACGACCAACCGCTTTATTTGAGGTTTCTATTGGAGAATTCCGTTGCCCTCATTGTCTGTCTCTTTGTGGCGTTGCACTCGCCTTTAATAGCGCCTGGGCTGACAGCTGACAGCTGAGAGCTGACAGCTATTATCGCCCGATGACGTCGGCGACCGTCCGGTCGTCCAGGGCATCGAGGCCGGCATCGACGAAGGTGTTGATGATCGCCTTACTGGTTGGGTTCCCGTGGGCAGTTGACGGCGTTTTCCCAAGTACGCTAACGACGTGGCTGAGAGTCGTTCGATCCGGGGGTGTCGTGGGAACCCAAATGGTCTTTCGGGTCCGATGGTCTCCGGCCCGGTGTACGAGGCCGCCGTCAGCCAGCTGGCGAAGGGCCGATGCGGTTCGGTCACTGGGGATTGACAGCTCTCGTGACAGGGTGTCCGTTGTTGGGATTTCGCCCCCTCGGACGAAGTGTGAGGCGACCGCCAGATAGACGCCCAGGCTGGTGTGTATCGCTTCGAGGCCCCTTTGCTGATGTGAGGGGCGCGATTGGGCGCCCTGGAACTGATGAGTGTAGGCAACCTCAAGCCCCACCAGGACAATGATCCAGGTGTAGTAGAGCCAGATCAGGAAGATCGGAAGGGCGGCCAGGGAGCCGTAGAGAACCGAGAGATTGACGCTCGCCCCAGTCGTGCGCGCAAAGACGAATTTGCCGAGTTCAAACAGAACTCCGCCGACCACGGCGCCGATCAGAGCACTCCTGAAGGAGACCGAGGCGTTGGGAACGACAAGGTAGGCGACCAGGAAGGCCAACGACGACAGGAGAAAGGGAACGGCCCAGGCATTGAGCCAGGCAAGGATTCCAGGGTCCAGCGGCCCATGGGTTGCCAGGACGGCTTGGAGCCGAGCGGACAGCGTCAGGCTGGTCCCGACGAAGATGGACCCCAGTACCAGGACCGAGGTGTAGGAGGTCACCCTGGAAAGCCAGGACCGGTGGCGAGCGACGCGCCAGATTTGGTTGAAATTGCTCTCGATCGCCGAAAGCAACAGAATCGAAGTGACAATCAACAGCAGGAATCCCAAAAGACCGAGTCGGGAGGCTCCGTCCGTGAAGTGTTCGATCCACTGATCGACCTCCGCGTGGCGGGAGGCGACGAATTGCTCGACAAGGAACTGACGAACCCTTTGCTCGATGTTCTCAAAGGCGCGGATGGCGCTGAAGACCGAGATGACGACGGCCATCAGGGGCACAATGGCCAGCAGACTGGTGTAGGCCAGGCCGGAGGCCCGAATCGCCACCTTGTCGTAGTCGATATGTTCAACGACGGAGACCATGAATCGGAGGAAGTTTCCGGTCACTCGTCGCCACCCGGGACGGTCCACGGGAAAGTGACGATCGATCAGCGCGCGAGTTGGCATGGGGTAATTGTAGCCCACCGGAGCCGTTCCGGCTCCGTCGGGCTGCTGTTGGCTGTGATCTTCGTTTTTCCCTCAATTTTTCGAATCTGCCTGAGGATGAGTGGCTCAAAGCTAACGGCTAACGGCCAATAGCTTTCCTGACCATCTTGCGTAGAATGTGTGGAGATGAGTGATTTGATATCTGCCTCCGGGGGTTCAGGTGATGGCCGGCCTGGTGAGGGACAGCCGCCAAGGCCAATGCTTCAACTGCACCGGTTCTTCAGGACCGGGTTCACTGCGGCGGACATCGCCGAACCTCTGGTGTCCTGGGACGCTCCGACATCGGCGGTGGAGGCGGCGCGGGAAATGGAAATCCTGGATTTCAACGTGGCCGGTATTCGAATCGCCGGGGCGTTGTCCGGGTGGTGTCTCAAAGAGGACCTGGGCGAGGGGCAGTGCATTGACCACCTTCGGAGTTTTTTTGAGAGCGCCGTGGTGTCCTCGGAAGCGCCTCTCAGCGACGTGATCGCCCGATTGGGGTGCACGCCCCGGGTCTTCGTTACCGCATTTGGGGGTGTGGGCGGAATTATCACCCGGGCTGACCTTCAAAAAGCTCCGGTACGGATGTGGCTCTTCGGTTTGGTAACTCTGGTTGAAGAGACCTTCACGAGAGTGCTCAAGGACCGGTTCACGGGGGACGCTTGGCACGGGATGATCACCCCGGCCCGCCTGGAGGCTGCGCGTCAGCTGCACCAGGAACGAACCCGGAGAAACGAACACCTCGACCTGGCGGACTGCCTGCAGTTCGGCGACAAGGGGCTGATCCTCTTCAAGGACGAGTCCATTCGCCTGGAAATGGGGTTCGAGTCGCGGACCCGAGCCAAGGAGGTTGTACGGAACCTCCAAAAGCTGCGGAATAACCTGGCCCATAGCCAGGATATCGTCGCCGGTAATCTGGAAACGATCGTGACTCTGGCCCGGTCGATGGACCGGGTTTTGGAGGTGACGTCATCATGAAGAGCCGACTGAGAATGCGTCTGAGGCGGGTTGCCCCGATTGCTATCCTGATCATCGGCGTCGTCGTTGCGCACGTGGCTGCAGGAGAATCAAACGCCCAGGGGCAGGATCTTGCCAACCCCAAGGTGAGAGCGCCGTGGACCGGGGACCTGGAGGGGATGCTGGACCGGGGACTCATCAGGGTTCTCGTATCGCCCTCCCGCACCAATTTCTTCTTCGACCGGAAGGATTTGAGAGGGTTCGATGTCGAGTGGATGGGGGCCTTCGAGAAGAAGCTCAACGCCGACCGGAAATGGTCGGAACGGGTGCGGATAGTATGGGTTCCGAAGCCATTCGGAGCCTTGCTTCCGGAGCTCAAGGCCGGCCGTGGAGACATCGCCATCGGGGGGATGACCGTACTCCCGTCCCGAGAGCAAGGGATTGTCTTTTCTGACCCTTATATGACCGGTGTTGACGAGGTCATCGTGCATCACCGTCGGGTCGAGGGGCTCAAGAATTTGGACGATCTCGCAGGGAGGACGATCACCCTTCGAACACACTCGAGCTATGAGGTACATCTCAAGGAGATCAGCGAGGCGTTTCCTCGGCGTGGGCTTAAACCGCCGGTGATCCGAACGATTGGGACCCGTCTGGCGACCGAAGACATCCTGGAGATGGTAAACGCGGGGATTGTCGACCTGACCGTCGCCGATCGCCACCTTGTGGAGTCTTGGGCGAAAGTGATGCCGAATTTGGTGATTCGGACCGATCTGACGATTTCTTCCGGGGGAACGCTGGCCGTGGCGGTCAGGACCGGAAACCCTCAGTTGCTCGAGTCCTTGAACCGGTTCATCCGGTCCAACAAGAAAGGCACCCTTCTGGGGAATATGCTGTTTACGAGGTATTTCAACAAGAGCCGGTGGCTCAAAGATCCCAGTGCCGCTATCGAGGGAGCAACTCACGAAATGGTCGAGTTGTTCCAGAAATACGCCACCCTTTACGAATTCGACTGGATGGATCTTGTCGCCCAGGCATTTCGCGAGTCAAGGCTCGACAATGGCAAACGAAGTCGGGCCGGCGCCGTCGGCATCATGCAAATCAAGCCGTCCACCGCGGCCGATCCCAACGTCGGCATGAAGAACATCGAGACTTTGGAGAACAACATCCACGCCGGGGTCAAATACCTGGCCTTCGTCAGAGATCGCTATTTCTCGGACTCAGGGATCTCTGCGTCCAGCCGGTTGAATTTTTCCCTGGCCGCGTACAACGCCGGGCCGAGGCGCGTTGTCAGCGCCCGAAAGGAAGCGGCCGATCGCGGTCTTGATCCCAATCAGTGGTTCGACAACGTCGAACTGGTTGTTGCACAAACGGTTGGTCGGGAACCGGTGGACTATGTCAGAGACATTCGCGCATACGTGATCGCTCTGGGTTTGTACGAAGAAAACCTCAAGCGAGATCTGGATCGCGAGTCCGTGAAAGACTGACTATCGGAGCCAGAACCTCAAAGCGACTGACCAATCGGTCGCGCAGCCTATCCGTCATCCATGGCGAAGAAGAACGTCGAGTGTTCCAAATCGATGAACTCCTCTTGGAGCGCCTGAATCTGCGAGAGGCCGCCCTGGAAATCAGGTTTTTCCAAAAGCTGACGGAGCACGCCGGCATTCTCGAAATAGACCTCGACCATGCCGTCGTAGGGTTGGCGCGTGCCCCGTTCCACCATGATCTTGAGGGTGTCCTCCACGGCCAAAGCGGTGCTGAAGTCGACTCGGGCGATTCCGTGGCCCTTGAGGAAGTCGCTGAAGCGTGTGCAGTAATCACCCCAGTATTGCCGGAATTCATAGAGTTCGATGTCCGGTTGGCCTTTGATGCACTGAACGAATTTGAGCATAGGACCTCCTGTCTGGACTCAGATCAGAATGAATAAATCAGTCGGGCGGAGTAATTGGTGTAGGGTACCGAACCTCCGGCCTGGCTGACCTCGATGTCGAAATCGCTGTACATCGCCTCGAGCTTGAATTTGGAGATCTTGACCCCAAATCCAGCGCTCCACGACACCGCCGAATTGGACTCCTTCAGGTCGGGAACTTCGGCGCTGACATCGGCATAGCCCACGCGTGCCATGACGTATACCGGTCCAAGGAAATGGACCCGTCCGATGCCGTAAACCAGGTGGTATTCGATATCGGACACAAGGCCGTCGGTGTCGCGCGGGAATCCATACTCATAGCCGACGCCGAGCTTGACGATCGGGATCTCGAACATCAGCTCCAGCCCCAGGCTGAAACCATCGTCGGTATTGAGGTCGAGGTCTGAAATGTCGCCGTTGAATTGTGCTCCTGCGGCGATACCGAAATCAAAACCCACTGCACTCGCAGGCGCAGCTGCCGCACAGAGGATCAGGATCAGGGCGGAGGGGATGACGAGACGCATGGACAACTCCCTTTGTGGCTTCTATTGAGAATACCATGAGGTTGTTGAAACCCTGGGCGCCTCCAATCGGTATTTCAACGAGGGAGTAAGGGGGACGGTCATGCCCAAGGTCACGATGATGATGGGTTTCCTGGTACTGCTGCTCTGCTCGGGCGGCCTGGCCTCTGATGGTGATCTCGGGTCGATCGTTGTCGCCCAGGAAGATGCGGGCCCGAGACAGCCGGAAGGCCGTGTTGGGCCGACCCCGTACGACGGCGTCTCGGAGGCCTCGCTCTTCGAAAACCTGGAGAATCTGACGACGATTCGACCTTTCGCTGGATGGCGGAATTCAGCCAGTGTTGGTGAAAAACAAGCAATGGATCTTGTCCAGGCGCGCCTTGAGAGTATGCGGCACCTGATGTCTCGAGGCCTGCAGATTGAAAGGCAGCCATTCCACACGTTTTCGGGGACGGATTTTCGGGACACTCGAGTCGAATTTGTCGTCAACGGCGTCGCGATCGAGGTCCCTGCGTTTGGTATCTCAGGGCACCGGGACTATTTGAACCGGGCGTTGCTCTTCGATTCCGACGGAGTGGTTAACGATAACGAACCCGATCCAGTCGTCGTTGAAGGCGCGCCGATCATCGTACGCACCGAAGCTGATCTGGCATCGTTGCCGGACCTCAACGGGCAGATTGTCATTGTTGATTTTGCTCTGATCGACCGGTCGATTCAGGGATGGGATCTGGCGTGGACCCGGGCTCGATCGATCCTCGACCTCAACCCAAGCGGTATCGTGCCGGTGACGATATTCTCGAATCGAAACGGGGAAAGTCACGGGACCTTTGCCGGAGATCTGCCCGTGTGGACCGCATTCGACGACACCCTGCCGCCGATTCTGACCATTCGCCTCGAGGATCTCGACGTGGCGGGAATCTACGGTTGGGGTGATTTCGGCCGAGTGGAGTCGGTGTGTTTGACCTGGGACATGGACGTCTTCTCGCCGGGGTTTTCAGAGAATTTGATGGCGAGGATTCCCGGAGTCGACCACTCGCGGGCGGTGATCATCGGGGCCCACATCGACTCGCCCAACTCTCCCGGAGGGATTGATGACGGCAGCGGATCTGTCGTCGTCCTGGAAGTGGCCCAGGCGTTAGAGGTCGCCAAGGCGATTCCCCCGGTTGATCTCTACCTGGTCTGGTATGGCAGCCACGAGCGCGGCCTCTATGGATCGTCCCACTTCATTGCCGGCCATCAGGATCTGTTGGACCGCACCCTGGCCGTGTTGCAGGTCGATTGTCTCAGTGTCCCGCTCGACGGCATTAACCCATACCTCAACCTGGAGACGTGGTCCTACGGACGGTTCGGTAACGCCCAGACTCCGTGGCCCGACTACCTGGCCGGGTTGGCCGACTCGATGGGTGTCTACGCCAATCCCCTGGACTATTGGGGTCTGGTCTCCGACAACACCAACTACAGCGCCTGGGACGTTCCGAATGCCAACTTGATATTCTTCGATCCCACCAACCCGACCGAAGTGCACTACGCCGGTCACATGCACGATCCGTATGAAACGGTTGAACTGGCCCAAACCGAGGCGGGCACGGTGGTCGATATGGCGAAGACCGCCGTTGCGGCGGCGATGGAGACCGGTCGTGAGGATCCTCCCTTGAAGGTCACGCCTGCGCCGGACCGTCGTGCTGTCTTCGTTGCCAGTCATACGGAAAGTGCTCACATGACACCGACGCACTTCATTGAGTTCGGGATGACGTTGGCCTGGGAAGGATTCGATGTGGACATGGTCCCCTATGGTCGAAATGTCACCTCCGCAGATCTCGAGGGCGCCGAGGTGGTCATTGTGCTGCCGGTCCACGATTACCCGAGTGTCGACGGTGATGTTGATAGCTATGACGAGGCCTTCACCGAACCGGAGGTCGACGCGCTGGAGGCCTATGCCAGGGGTGGGGGGTTCCTGGTCCTGACCAACAGCGCCAACCGTCTCAAGTACTACAACTACGTCTACGAGGCCAACGAAGACTGGTCGGACCTCAATCCGTTGGCCGATCGATTCAACATCGAGTTCCACTCAGGGGCGATGGCAGGGCTTGAAGCGGTCGTTACGGCGACCCATCCCCTGGTTGACGGGGTCACAGCGATCGCGATGGCGCCCGACAACGGCGTGTCACTGACCCACAGCAGTGGCAGGGTGCTGGCTCGTTTGAATGGCGAAACGGCGGTTCTGTTGCGCGACATTGACGACGGCCAGGTCCTGGTATTGGCCGATCTGGGAATGTTGAGCAACGACGGCGGCGTGCCGGAGAACCTGAGGTTCTGGAGAAATCTGGCCGAGTACGCGAGAGAGATGGGTCGCTGAGTCCGGCCCCTGACCCCCAACCTCGGCCTTCGGAAGCGCATTGAGTTCGACGTCAGCCCCGAAGACTTGCCGGTCGCTCCCGCTCGGTGCATTTTCCTCAAGGGGCAGCATTGTTCGAACTGGGATGTAGGCCGCCCCTTGAGAAAATGACCTCGGCGACCTACACCGCAGCCGGGAGACTCGATCGTTGACATGTCCGCCGTGGATTGCCAGGTGTCGGCTTTCTCCGCAGCGTCGTCTTGTTCTGAAGGTCTGCCCGGTGAAGAAAGCCGCACCAGGCACGTCCCGTCTGGGGTTCTTTGGCCCTGGCGCCTGCCGGCTGCCGCTTTACGCGTTCGACTGATAATGCTCCATCAAGATCTTGGCGACCTCGGGTCGAGCGAATTCCTCGGGCAGGGCCTCACCGTTGGAAAGCATCTCACGGACCTTGGTGCCCGAAAGAAAGACGAAGTCGGCCGGTGTGTGGCCCTCGGGGGCTTCGTTCATCATGATCACCTTGCCGAGCTTCGTCGAGAAGGCCGTGTGGTCCGCCTCGAAGATGGAGAGTTCAAGCGAGCCTTCGGGAACCTGGTCGCGGAAGATCGCCTGTGCGTCGAAGGGCCCGTAGTAGTCACCGACGCCTGCGTGGTCGCGGCCTACGATCAGGTGGGTGGCGCCCATGTTCTGCCGGAAGACGGCGTGCAGAACGGCCTCTCGCGGGCCGGCGTAGAGCATGTCGAATCCGTAGCCGGTGACCTCAACGCTGTTGGGGGGAAAGTAGAGGTCGACCATCGTGCGGATCGAGGCGTCACGCACATCGGCGGGAATGTCGCCGGCCTTGAGCTTGCCGAGCAGCATGTGGATGATCGCACCGTCGGCGCCTTCGCGCTCCATCGCCATGCGAACCAGCTCTTCGTGGGCCCGGTGCATCGGGTTGCGGGTCTGGAAGGCGACGATCTTCGACCAACCGTTGGCCGCGATGAGATCCCGGATTTGAACCGCCGTGCGGAAGGTCTCGGGGAAGTCGGTCTCGAAATACGAGAAGTTGAGGACCTCGATCGGTCCGGAGAGAAGCACGGAACCTGATGAGTTGAAGGCGCCGACGCCGGGATGGGCCGGGTCGGTCGTCCCGAAGACCTTGGAGGTCATCAGTTCCATCTGCTCCGGAGTGGCCGTTTCGACCGAATCGACGGTCTGAATCGCCAGAACGGGGTTCCCTTCGACGTTGGGGTCTTTGAGGGCGATCTTCATGCCGGCTGTGATGCCGTCGGCATCCCGAACGACGTTGAGCACCGGCACCGGCCAGAAGAGGCCGTCGGTCGTCTGCATCGTTTCGGCGACGCTCAAAGCATCGTCAAGGGTCATGTAGCCCTGCAGAGGGTTGAAATAGCCCGCGCCCATCATCACCGCGTTGGCTGCGGCGGCGGACGAAACGATGATTGACTTCAGGCCTTTGGCCTCAGCGATCAGTTCGGCGCGACGACCCTCGTCGGCGACGTAAAGGGGTTTGAGTTCTGCGGATCCATGGGGTTTGATCATCGGTGGTTTCTCCTTGCCGGTTGGTGACCCGAGCGGGGCCGTTGGGGCTGTCGCCGAGCGTTTGAGCGCGGCGAGCGGCGGAGAGTGTACGCCAGCTTCGCCGTTTGGCCAAGGGGCCGCGTGTAGAATGGCATCTATGACGTCGATAACTCGCTGTCCCTGGTGCGGAGACGACCCGCTGTACATGCGATACCACGACGAGGAGTGGGGCGTTCCGATCCATGACGATCGCACCCTGTTTGAGTTTCTCGTGCTCGAGGGAGCTCAGGCCGGGTTGTCGTGGCTGACGATTCTCCGGCGGCGGGATGGGTATCGACGTGCTTTCGCCCAGTTCAGCGCTGAGAAGGTTGCCGGGTTCGGGGACCGAGACATTGAACGATTGGTCGGTGACGCCTCCATCATCCGCAACAGGGCCAAGATCCGGGCAGCCATCGGAAACGCGCGAGCTTTTCTGGAGATTCAAGAAGAGTACGGAACCTTCGACGCCTACATCTGGAGGTTCGTTGAGGGGCGGCCCCTTCGCAACGCGTGGCGAAAGCTCGAGGACATCCCCGCATTGACTCCGCTTTCCGAGGCGATCAGCAAGGATCTCAAGGGTAGGGGATTTCGTTTCGTCGGGCCGACGATCGTATACGCCCACATGCAGGCGACCGGCATGGTCAACGATCATCTCGTCGACTGTTTTCGGTACGACGAACTGTGATGCGCGGACTGTCTGGCGAGCCCCCCGATCTCGTTGATCCCCTGGACGGTGGTGGTGGGCGTTTTCGAGAGCACCGGATTGAGGTGGAGGACGGCGTGGACCTCAGGACCTTCGAGTGGTCCGGGAAGGGCTCGAAATTGCCGCCGGTGCTGTTGGTCGCCGGTTGGATCACGATCGTCGACAGCTGGGCCCCTGTGCTCGGCAGATTGGCCCAGACCCGGCGGGTCATCTACCTTGAAAGTCGAGAAAAGGCCTCAGCCAGAATCAGGACTGACGTCATTTGCAGGGCGGGATTCAGGGTCGAACGTTTGGGGCGGGATATTGCGGTGGCCGCTGCTGCCGTCGGTCTTGAGCTCGAAGATGCCGTTTTGGTTGGTTCTTCCCTCGGCGCCAACGCGATTCTGGAGGGGCTCAAACAGGGCGCTCGCAGTCGGGCGGCCTTTCTGATCGGTCCGAACGCCGAGTTCTGCTTTCCGTTGTGGTCGAGACCACTGATGCGGCTGCCGGCGGCTGCCTATGGAAAGCTCGTGCCCTTTATCTTGTGGTACCTGCGCCGATATCGCCTCGATGTGCGGGCCGAACCGGAACAGTACGACAGGTACAGGCGAACGCTGGAAGGCGCGGATTTCGAACGTCTGAAACTCTCGGCCTTGGCATTGGAGGACTATCGCGTGATCGAAGACTTCGAGAACATCCTTGATCCGGTCGGTGTGGCCTTTGCATCCAGCGATCGCATGCACGGCGAGGCAAATGCCAGGCGTTTGGCCGAAGCACTGCCCCAAGGCTCAGTCATCCCCTGTCCGACCAATGCCTTCTTGCATCGGCCGGAGGTCGTTGATGAAATCGATCGATATGTGAGAATGGTGTCATGAAAATATCGAGCGTGATGGTGGCTGTGTTGGTGGCGTCGTCGGTCGTGGTATGGAGCCAGGCCGGCGCGGCCTCTCGAACTGTTGCGGTCGAACGGCAGGCGGGAATAGTGCCCGGCCCGGGGTGCGAGGACGGCCTGGTCTTGGATGACGGCACGGCGGAAACCGCGTATGGCTGGGTGCCCAGTGCCGTGTGGGGGGAATATGTTCAGACCTTTCCTGTGGGTCCGCTGATTTCGTCCCGGCTGGATTCGGTCTGTGTTTGTTGGACCCGGACCCGTGCGGACGACACCCTGGATTTTGAAATCGTCGTCTACTCGGGTTCGGAATATCTTCCCGGTCGAACGGAGCTCTATTCCTTCCCGGCATCCCTCACCGCCGTTCCCGAGTGGCCCGACGCGGCCTTCGTCGAGGTCGTAGCGCCTCTTGACGCGCCCGCTCTCGGGGGAGGCTTCCACCACATCGGTGTTCGCTGGAATCCCTCGGCCGACCAGTTCTTCTTCTTGTGCGCCGACCAGAGTCCGAACGATACCCCTGCAGGGGGTTTCTTCCGGGACGATCGTGCCGAGGGGGAATGGGCGTCGGTCCTTGATTCAACCGATCCGATCTTTGCCGACCACGCGGCGATGATGGTCAGGGTCCGTGCCCATCGCGTGCCCTGGATTCCGACGCTGGGGTTGGTGGGCCTCATGGCTTTGGCGTTGTTGTTGGCGATTTCGGGTTGGTTTGTCCTGCGCTCTAGCTGACGCGATTTACCGACCTCCAAAACGTCGTGAACGCCTGACATGATCAGAGCATTTGGTGATGAGCTTTCTTGCGATTTGGCCTCAGTCGCGATAGTGTGATTGAAAATAACCAGCTGAGAAGAGTTCGAGGAGCGAGGACAATGTCGGATCCCAACAGCAGTGACGATCAAGGGGAAGGACGCCGGCCGGAGCTGACATCCGCCGATACGGAGTTTGGCCTCCCCCCCGGAAACGGTAGTGCCGATTCGGCGGGCCGTGTGCCTGAGCGTATCGGGCAGTACGAGATCAAACGCGTGATCGCGTCCGGCGGAATGGGGACGGTGTTCGAGGCCCTTCAGGACAACCCCCGTCGACCGGTGGCCGTCAAAGTGGTCAAGGGCTCATTGGAAAGCCGTGAAGCGGTGCAACGTCTGGAGTACGAAGCCCAGGTTCTGGCTCGACTCCGCCACCCCGGAATCGCCCAGATCTACGAAGCGGGCTCGTTTGACGATCGCGGGATGCTGGTGCCCTTTTTTGCCATGGAGTACATCCCGAACGCGCGGCCGATCACCGAGTACGCATCTGACAAGGGCATGAACCACCGCCAACGGCTCGAACTCTTCCTGCAGGTGTGCGACGCGGTCCACCACGGGCATCAACGTGGCATCGTGCACCGCGATCTGAAACCCTCCAACATTCTCGTGGATTCGAACGGTCGTGTTCGGGTGATCGACTTCGGGGTGGCCCGGGCGACCGGCGCCGACATGATGCAGGCCAAGGCTGAAACCCGGATCGGCCAGCTGATCGGTACGGTCCATTACATGAGCCCTGAGCAGTTCGACGCCGACCCCCATGACATCGACACCCGAAGCGATGTCTACGCTCTGGGTCTGGTGCTCTATGAGCTGCTGGCCGGGGAGCTTCCCTACACCTTGGACACCAACAGCATCTTTGATATCGCCAAGGAAGCTCGTGAGGGACGCCTACGACAGCTGAGCACGCACGACAAGTCCCTCGGTGGAGAGCTCGAAGCGATTGTTCACAAGGCGCTGAAGAAGGACCGTGAAAGCCGGTATCAGTCGGCCTTTGGTCTGGCCCAGGACATCCGCAGGTTCCTCGCCGGTGAGGCGGTCACGGCTCGCCCTCCGGGGTTCTCATACCAGCTTCGAGTGTTTGCCAGGCGGAACAAGGCTTTGATAGGCATCGTCGGCGCCGCATTTGCGGTGCTTGTCATTGGAATCGTCGTCACGACATCGCTCCTCTTTCGCGTCGAGGCCGAACGGAAACGAGCCGAAACCGAATCGAAGAAAGCAACCGCCGGGAGGGAATTTCTGACCGCGGTCTTGGCCTCCGCTGTGCCGCACGGGTATGGAGACACGACAACCGTTGCCGACGTGTTGGACAGTGCGAGCGAGAAGATTATAGGCGCCTTCGACGACGAACCCGAGGTCGAGGCCGAGGTCCGGCGTTCCCTCGGAATGGCCTATCTCAACATCGGGCACTGGAGCCAGGCAGAACAGCACCTGGAGACTGTTTTGGCATTGAGAAGGCAGGCCCTCGGCGCCTCTCATGACAAAACCATACAGTCGATCGAAGACCTCCAGCTGGCGTACCAGGTCCTCGGGAATTCGAGAGGCGCCCTCGAACTCGAGCGAGAGTGGGTCTCCGCCAAGGCCCAACGAGCCCATTCGGATGACCCTATGGAAATTCTGAGTCAAGCCGGGATGGCAAGCGCCCTCGAAGACGTTGGTGACCTCAACGAAGCCCAGCAGGTCGCTCGAACAGATTGGGAGGCGAAATCGACGGCGTTGGGGCAGGACTCCGAGGACGCCCTTTCCGCCCAGGCGTACTATTCGTGGCTGTTGATGAAGAATGGAAGGTATGAAGAGTCTGAAGAGATGGCCGTCGATGCCTTGAATCGATCCGTCGAGGCTCTTGGTCGAGACCACAACACCACAGTGGAGGCTCGGAGCGCATTGGCGGCGGTCAACATCGCCAAAGGGAACCTCGGGGGAGCCCGCGAGCTGTACGGCAACCGGCATATGCCGGAAGAAATCAGCATCGAAATGGAATTCCAAGGTGAGTTCGACGCGAGCTCGGAGCCGTTTCAACTGTTGGTATTCTTCGAAGAGTGGTGTCCTTTCTCGCAGAACGCAATTCCACGAGCCGAGACGATTTCCAGGCAGTACCGAGGACAAGGTCTCGACGTGATTGGGTTCACCGTGGTTGACCGCAGTTCCACGGACGAGGCCGTTCGCAAACTCCTGATCGACAAAGACATCACGTTCACCGCAGTCAAAGAAAATGGACGCTTGTGGAACTACTTCAACTGCCGCTCGACGCCGTCCTTTCGCCTGCTGCACGAAGGCTACCTGATCTGGGAAAACCGGCTCAACAGCTCTGAGCCGATTCCCCTACGGATGGTTGAGGGTATGGTGGCCGCTCTGTAGAGCTGATCGAAAAGCCCCGCTCAAATTGCTGACTCAGTGAGACCCAGGCTTCCCTTAAGAAAAATCTCTTCGATCTTGAGTTCACGACTGCAGAGTCCCTGCTGATGGGAGTATCGGAACAGGGCCTGCAAAGTCTTGCGATTGGGACCGATACCGTAGGAATAGTAGTTGTCTCCCATCAACGCCCGGGTCTCGTCGAATTCTTGACCAAACCATGGCAGTGAGCCTTTGAGCCAGGCGGCATTGGCCATGTAGTCAAAGGCCATCTGTTTGGATTGTGAATATGCCGTGAATACTGCCTCCGGAAGCCAGGAATTTTTCTTGACGAGGCTCTTTTTGACGGCCACGGCATGCATGATCGGGAAGATGCCTGTTTTCGAAAAATAGGTGCGCTCTATCGATCGATAGTCGGAGAAGAGCCGTGCCACCTTGGGGTGGCCCTCGATATAGGCCCTGGGCTCGCCGGCATGGAACAGCGCATCGGCCTCACCGGATACCAGCAGATCGGATTCGTCCTTGCCTGCGGGGCCCATGGTGATCGGCAGTCCCTCGGGAAACACATTCTCCTGCTTGGACGCCTTGCCGGCATCCTTGGCTGAAGAATCTTTTGATGAAACGATCCACTTCACATCGGTTGGCTTGATGCCGAATTCGTCCTGAAAGATCCCGCGAATCCATGTCAACGAGGTCGATGAATAGCCCGGCGTGGCGATGGTTTTCCCGCGAAGATCCTCGGGCTTCGAGATGCCCCGGTCATTGCGGATAAAGACACTCTTGTGCCGGAACAGGCGAAGCGGGAATATCGGCAGCAGAGAGTAATCCCTGAAACCGTCGTTGGCGAATGCCAGCATGAAAGGGTGCAGACCGATTTCGGTGACATCCAGAGTTTGCGGGCCGCTGAATACGTCCGTGTTGATGTCGCCGATACCCATTTCTCTGAATTTCAGGTCACAGCCTTCAATTTTGACGCGCCCATCAATCAGCGCCTTGGTGCGATCAAATCTGTAGCCTGCCATGGAGAGCCCAAGACCTTTTGATGTGCCTGTCGCTTCAGCTGGTTGCAGGCCGCACACGGAAAAAGCACCGGCAGCGCCGAGCGTCATGGCGGCAGCCTTGATCGCCTCACGGCGTGAGAAATCTTCGTTGAGTTTTTCTGTCTCTGTTTGTCTATTCATGGTTGGTCCTTCTTGGAGGTTCATTTATTGAACTCAATCAAGATCAGCTGCACGCCCTGAAGGATGCCTACACAATATCTCTTGTGTTGATGGCGCAGCGAGTTGTAGTCGGGTCCTTCAGGGCCCGTTCTTCGGCGTTCCCTCGGAGCGTCTGCGAAGGCAATTCCCCGAACATGTTGCGGTAATCGGCGGCGAACTGTCCCATGTGCCAGAATCCCCAACTGTTGGCGACGTCGGTGATGATCTGACTTTGGGTCGCCGAGCGAAGGTCGCGGCGGGCGCCGTTCAGGCGTTGGGCCAGCAGGTAGGCCTTTGGTGAGACGCCGAATCGCTCCTGGAAACCGCGGCGCAGGGTTCGAACTGAGGCGCCTGATTCCCGGCTGAGCTCGGCCACCGAAGAAATTCCCTGGGCATTGTCGTGAGCGAGGTGGATGGCGTGCTCCACCAATTTTCGCCGCCGTGAGCTTCGGTGGTGCCCGTGCTCACAGCGTGCGGTGACCAGAGTCCGAACGATGAGATCACTGATTTCGAGGTTTGCAATCTTGGTGCGTTCAAGATCATCGAGGAGCGCCGGATTCTCGACAACTGCGGCAAGGGTGTCACTGATCCACCGGCGCAAGTTGGCAATTTCTAACCCCTGACAGCACACCATCTCCAGCCCGCCCATCAACTCTTGCGAACCCGGAAGGCCCAACCGGCGACGCGCGGCCTCGAGGCTGTCCTCCGTTACGGACACCAGCAGCATGTCGAAATCCGGGTGCGAGATCGATTCCAGTTCGCGGCTCTTGGGGAAAACCAGTGTGCAGTCCCGATCGACTTCCTGGTCGCGCCATCGAAGGTCGATCTCCCCGCGGGTAGGGATCGCGAAGGTGCGAAGTCCCGGTGGTGTGGACCCACGCTGGTGGAGAACGCCCTGCAACCGGGTTCGGGCGATCTGGAACTCTGGGGTACCGGCCTGAATCAGCGAGCCGCGAAAGCCGCCCCTGTTGAGCTGGCGAAAGTCCAGGTCCCAGGCCTGTGTGACCTCACCAAGTTCGTCGATGTTGTTGAACTCATGCCGGACCAAGAAGGAGCTTGGGGTCAACACGGGTGTGGTGATGGCCGATTTTTGATGTTGCCCTTCTCCGCCTTGATATGAAATGTCAACGAGAGGATTGGTATTGGAAGAAGGCGATGCCATGGTCTCAGTTCCGCTTCGGGAGGGTGCTGGGTGCTTGCATCAGGATATCTAACATAAAAGGAGAGATAATTATGCCACGAAAACTCATTTTGACCCTGGTAGCCGTCGCGATCTTCGCCGGGACGCCGCTGATGGCGGCCGACATCGTTCATGATGCCGAATACTACATTCTCAAGGCCCAGCACGGCGACACGTGGGCCCAGCAGGACGCGGAGATCGATGCCAAACTCAAAGCGTTGCGCGAAAAGTATGGCGCCCCGCCCAACATCGTGCACATCATGTGGGACGACACCGCGGTTGGAGAAATCGGCATTCCGCAAATCCAGGCCGCCCGGGGTTTTAAGACACCCAACATGAATAAATTTGCGGCAGAAGGACAATATTACGCCCGCATGTACACAGAACCGTCTTGTACACCGACCCGTGCCGCGTTCCAGACCGGACGACATGCCGTCAGATCAGGTATGTACACGGTCAGCTTCCCCTACGAATATGGTGGAATGAGTGAAAACGAGACCACCATTGCTGAAGTACTGAGCGAGGTGGGTTACGCAACGGCATTCTATGGGCACGGTCACCTTGGTGACATAGAGCAAAGTTACATGACCAATATGGGCTACGATGAAGCACTCTGGGCGCCTTACAATCAGGT
>DAOWGJ010000388.1 GCA_030637505.1 Holophagae bacterium | reverse complement strand
GCGCAAGTGGCCGCGTCGCTGGAGCAGGTCTCCTGCCCGTCTTTAAGGAGGATCACTGAGTTCTGCCTGCAGGCTGCCAGGTGATCGTCCCGGTCGGTGACGGTCTGCCCGAAGTACTGGCCCGCCATGTAGATCGTGTCTTTAATGGGTCTTCGCCCAAAGGCGAACACGGTCTCGGTCAGTGGGATGTAATCAAGCCTGTCCTGCGGCAGGTAGATGTCCGCGTGGGTGGGAAAGTAGTAGACCGGGTTGGTCTGGGGATCAAGCATCGTTTTGATCATTTCGCGCTGGTCCCTCGTGCTGCCATGTGCTGGGTCACCATCAACCACCGGTACGGGCGCCGGTTCGTCGATGCCGATGACCGGGGTCTTGCCGGTCGCCGGATCCTGCTCCATGAAGCCGGTGCAGGCCGTGTCGCCCTGCATCTCAAACGAGGACAACGTCGTCGGCCCGTCGCCGTCCACCGCCGGATCGTGATCGTACAAGGCGAAGTGCCTTACGTATTCGACCTCGGTGACACTGGTATCGCCGGGGACCGGGACCCAGCGGTCGTCCTCCGGCAGAAGGGCGTTGTAAACCTGCAGCACCTCTTTGATGTACAGGGTTTGGGACCCGATCTGATTTGAGGTGACACCGTCGCCCTCGAATTCGATCGCTTCGATCGCGTATTCACGAACGTGCCACTTCCAGTCCCCTCGGGGGTCGGTCGTGTCAAAAATGAGGACCGGGTCGACGCTTGCAGCGGCGATATCATCGGCGATATCGGTCCAGGTTGTGTTGCCACCGGTCAAGGCCTGTTGTACGTCGGTGGACACGTTCGACCAGTTATAAGCAGGGTAGTAGAAGTGTTTGCCGGTAATCCTCTGGATGTGGTCATCATGTGGAAACCAAGACCACGCTTTATCCCCGGAAACGTCGGTGACGAGGTAGGAGACAATACGGCGATCACCGGTCACAAAGGAATCCGGTTCCAGCTCGCTCCAATTGTTGAAGAACACATTGAGCACCCTGTTTTCGGGATCGGGAACGACCGGCGTACTCCCCTCCCACAGGATGTATTCGTCAGTGCCGTCGATGCCGAAGCGGATGGGATAGGCGGGATCGGCCCAGCTGTTCGCATTCTTGTAGTCCTGCCGGCTGCCGAAGCGGAGGGGAAAACCTGAAGGGGTTCCATCCTTCATCGCCGCGTCGATAAACCCGTCACCATCAGTGTCGAATTGATCAGCTGTCGTCACCCGGTAGATATAGTTGTGGTAATGCGACTGGATGCCCTTCTTGTTGTAGTAACTGAAACCGAAGTTGAACTCGAACCCGGTGTTGAAGAAGGTTCGCAGCGCACTTTTCGCCTGGACGAGCTTGGAACCACGATTGAGTTCCACCAGGTAGTCCGGGTATGAGGTCAGGAGATTACCGACCAGGTATGCCGAGGGTTCCCCTGCATCCTGTTCTGCATCCGTTGAATACACGTGCTCCATATAGTCAGTGAAGCCGCCGGCATCGTCGCCGCCGGCCAGGAAATTGAGGTTGTTGGTCTGCCCGTTGAAGGTCATCAAAGAACCCGAGTCCAGGACCAACAAGACGTTGGGCGGCGCCGTGACGGAACGAAGAAGATCCCGATCGTCCGCGTTGACAACCCCGACGGCAACAACGGCGATGAGGCCGGCAAGACAAAGTACATTCAAAGCGTTTCTCATGATCGACTCCTCTTTCCTAAGTACCCGGTATCGACAACGGCACCGGTCCGAGACTCATGGTGGCGGTGATGTTGCGACTGCTCTGTGTGGTCGCATGCAGCGCACTGCTGTTTCCTCTATAGAACATGATGAACAGGGGCTCAGCCCCCCCCTGGCCGCCGCCGACCTGGCTCCCGCCCGCAGGGCGTGGCGGTCCTGTCATGGCGAGGTCTGTGACCTGAACGGCGATCGGTTGGCCGGACGCCGTTGCATTGGGGCCGCGAAAATCCGAGACGTCAAAATTAAAGGCCAGGGTCTGGCGCACCCTGAGGCGCGCGCGGGCGGCGTTGATGCCGCCGTCCGCGGCGTAGAAGGTCTTGGTCGACCAGCGCTCGAGGCCGGCGATCCGGCTGGACAGGAAGCTCCTGGTCAAAAGCCCGAAACCCAGGAAGGTCAAGACGATGATCAGGGCCAGGGCGACGAACAGGGCCGCTCCTTTTTCACCGTGACGGCTCAAGGGTTCGTGGTCAATTTCAAGGTTCGGCAACATCGTTCCTCCTGCTCAATCCGTCAGCTGCGGGTGGCTCCTGAGGGCCACCCGGACGGTGATGGTTCGGTAGCGATAGCGCAGATCATTGCCGGAAATATTGGCCGCATTCTCCGGCATGTCGGCGTCGGCGGTCCAATCACGATCGGGATCCTGGGTCCGACTGACGACCGACAGGCGCACCTCACGAAGGGCGGCCAGCTGGTCGGCCGACGGTGCGGCGGGAGTCGTTTCGCTCAGGAACCACTCGGCGTCGGTCAAGGACCCGTCGATGTTGATGTCACAGCCCAGAGCCACCTGGAAATTCGAGACGTTGGGCACCAGTTCCTCCGCCGTATAGGGCCCCGCGCCGGAGTCGTCGACACGCAGACGATAGAGGGAGGGCTCACCGAAGTTGTTCTCGGCGACGTAGAAGATGAAATCGTCAAGGTAGCCGCAAGCGTAGGCCTGGGTTGAGGGTACGGGGGCCAGTTCACCGGGGTTGAAACTCTGGTACGCGGTATCGACAAAGGTGAAGACCTGTGTCTGATTCGGTGAGGTGCCCGTCGCCGCCACATTGGTTGCCTCGACGATCCGGTAGGAGGCATAACGCCGCAAGCCACCGATGCTGGTGGGCACGATGTCCAAAGGGAACTGGAGGGAGATCAGAAAGGGCCGGCCGTCGCTGTTCAGCGGCTGCGACATGTCGTTCAAAAAGGGGTTGAGCGGGTCGATGGTCCAGGGTGATGTCTCCGGGATTGTGACGATGGTGGGGTCGATGGGGGCATTGAAATTCCCCCCGAAGATGTCGTAGTTGGGCGAGGTGATCACGCCGCGAATCCTCAGGACATCGGTGCCCGCCACCGGTGTTCGGCCGGCTATGGCAGTCCAGTTGTCGGTGCTGACGGCGCTGGTAAAGGTCGTCGTCGCCCCGACATTGTCGGCAACGTCGACCGCCAGAGGCGCCAAATTCCCGCCCGCATCCGGGTAGACGATCGGCAGACCTCCGGTACCGGCCATGCGCGTCACACGAACCAGGGCGGCCATCGTATAGCGCATGTTCTCGGTGGTGTCGGCGATATTGCCCTGGACTTTCACAAGACCTGAGAACGTATTCAGCATCGCCAGAAAGGCGCCGATGATCACCGTCAAAAGAAGCAGGGAAACCATGGCCTCGAGCAGGGTGAAACCACGATCAACGGGCTGTTTTGTCAATCGCATCGGCATCACCCCTCACCCTTGATCTTCAAGACAGCGACGTTGACGTCCCTTCGGCCTATCCCCGAGGCCGAGGTCGAGACTGCCGTGACGATGATTACCTTGATGTTGGCGTTCCCCACCACCGCAAGCCCTCCCGGAAAATCGGGAGTGGCCTGGTTGATCACCCGATCGGTGATGTTCCACACGAGACGAAGGTGGGAATCAGTCTGGACCTCGGTATGGGGGTTGGTCGATGCGTCGAGATCGGGGTTCAACACGGCCACGCCGGCGTCATCGTACCAACCCGAGGCCAACAACTGCTCGGCCTTGTCCCTGGCGCGGTTGGTCAGAGTGGCATAGTCCAGGCCGGTGACGTTCAATTCCATCGAGTAGGTGAACATCAGCAACACCGATACCGTGACCATGCCCAGGATGACCAGGGCGGCCAGCGTTTCCGGCAGGGAGATGCCCCTTTCGGAAGCTCTTTGATCAGCTTGAAAAACTGTCATTTCCATTCCCAGTCTCCTCTGCGCGGCGACCAGATGGCGCCAGTCCACATCTCGGCACGCGGGCTGCCCATGAACTGAGTGACGAACAGCCGGAAGTAATTCTCCCGACGGTCCGAAAAATACAAGGCGCCCCCGACCCCCCCGTCGAGAGAACCGTCGGCCGTGTAGACAAAGTTCGCCAGGGCCGTTTCGTCAGCCCCTGGGGTGAAGCCGGCCGGTGTGTCGTCCATGATGAAATGGCTGCGGAGGGTGTAACGGCGGAGTTCGACGCCGCCCGAATCCAGCACCCGGATCTCCCGCTCGCCGGCATCGACACTCCCGTCGGAGTCGGCATCTGGGGTCACGGTGACCGGCGCGTGCCTCTGAATCGCCTCTGAGCGGGCGTAGTCGAAGAGACCCCGGATCGAGCGCATCTCCCGGTCCGCCCGAGCCTGGACCTGCGACCGCTGGAGGGTCGGCAGGGCGATAGCGGCCGTCAGCCCCATGAGGGCCACCACTATCAGGATTTCAATCAAGGTCATACCCCGCTCGCCGTTTCGGGTCGGCCCCTGGTGGTATTTTCTGCCGGTCGCGAGAATCATCCTCATCCTCCAGTTTTCACAGTAGGTCCTGGGTGGATCTTTCACAAGGCCTCAAGGCGCCTTTTGACATTCGTTTAACTTAGCGGCCACCGAATTGGGTTTGAAACAGGCACCTTCGAAAATCGAAACGAGGGGGCCGGAAGTAGGGTGGGGCCTTGGCCCACCCTACACCAGGGCTCCGGTCCCGAAGGGGTACTGTCGAAGTCACACCTCCACCCGTACCAACGGCAGGCGGACAATAAACCGGGCGCCGCCGTCTTCTACCGGCTCGTGAATGATCGTCCCATCGTGGTCCTCCACCAGGGCAAAGGTCACCGCCAGCCCCAAGCCGGCCCCTCTGCCCTCACGCCGCAGGCTGAAAAAGGGCTCGAAGATCCTATCCCTGATTGCCGCCGGCACTCCCGGCCCATCGTCCGACACCGTGAGGACGGCGTCAGAATCGGATCGAGTGACTTCGATATCGATTCGACCCCCATCGTCACCGAAGGCGTCCCGAGCATTGAGCACCAGGTTGAGCAGAATCCTCCGGAGGTCCCCCACGTTCCCGAAGACCTCGGCCGTGGTCGCCGGCAACGAGCATTCGAGGCCGAGTCTGTCCGGCAGCATGTGCCGGAGGAGCTTCTCTTGATCCCTCACCACACCGATCAGGTCGACGACACCACGGGGGCCTGGGTCGGGATTGGCGAAATCCAACAGTCCCTTGACGACATCGGCCCCTTCCTCCGCCAAGGAACGAATGGTCTCTGCCGCTTCGGCGCGTGCGGACGGATCTTTTTCCAGGACGCGAACATGGAGCAGAATTCCGGCCAGGAGATTGTTGAAATCGTGGGCCACCCCGCTTGCCAAAGTCGCCACCGCCTCCATGGTCCGACCCTCTCGAAGCTGCTCTTCGGCCCGAAGCCAATCGGTCTGGTCCCTGACGACCAGAACACGGTCGCCACCTTCCGAAACAGGAGCGAGAACACAGCGAAGACTGCGATCGCCCGCCTCCTGGTTCCACTCCACGCGGATACTGTCGCCTTCATGGCAGGAAACTCGAGGCAGGACGTACTCCGCAAAGGCCGCAAATGACCGATTGGTCTGAATCGGGAACCCGGCATTGTCCAGCAGGGCAACGCCCTCGTCCATCTCGTCCAGGGTTCGCTGCCACCGTTCACCAAGGCGACGAAGTCGGTCGGAAAGGTCGCGTACGGCCAGGATGGAGGTCGAGAAATCACCTCCGGCCACACCCTGGAGGTGCAGCTCAACCTCCGCGACTCCACCATCCGGCATTTGCCAGGAACCGTCTGCGGTGACACTCCCCTCGGGTTGGGTGAGGCGCTCGAAGAGCGCTTTGGCAGTTGGGAGGAAATCCTCCAACGAAGGCAAACTGCTCTCGCCGGCGGCACTCTCCCCGATCAAGGCCCGGGATGCCGGGTTTGCGCCGAGGATACGGCCTTTTCGATCCAACTCGAGAAGGGCGACCGGAGAACTCTCGAAGAGTTTTCGAAAACGTAGCTCGCTCGCCGACAGGGCGCTTCGCTGAGACACCAGCCGCCGGCTCATCCGGGAAAAGGCGCCGGCCAGTTCCCGGACCTCCCGACCCGCTCCCACCACCGGCGGCGCCTCGGAGGGGTCAGCAGGATCGAACGAGCCCACACTTTCGGCCACCAATCGCAGCGGTTCGACCACCCGGTTGATCAAGACCATGCCACCAACCATGCCCAGCGCCAACACCAGGCACAATGTGAGAGCCAGCCGGGCGCCGGTCAGCGCGACGTGGCGACGAATCTGAACCGTCGAGAGCATCAGCTCGACGTGGATTCCCGCCTCAATACTGCGCCCGAGAGTCGGCACAGTCTCCGAAACCCGGACGACCCGGGCTCGGCCATCCTGGAGAATCTCCTCGAATGGGCCGTACTGCCACACCAGCCGGCCGGCATCATCCCGGACTTCGGCGGCCACCAGTTCCGGCAGAGCCGTGATCACGACGACGCCGGCGGCACCGTCCCAGTCGCCGGAAGCGGCAGCCCGAATCGCAGACCGACCCCGGAAGTCCAGTCGATCCCGAAGGTCTTCGGATTGTGCGACCAATACGACCGCCAGCGTACTGCCGAGAGCCAGAATTGCGACCAGAAGCATCCATAAAAAAAACCACCGCCCAAGGGTTAACCCGTACTTCTCACCAGTGTCCGGCTGCAAGGCGCGAAACACACCGATCTTCGGAGCTTTCTCGATTCGCTCGCTCAACGTACCGGAAGTACGCTTTCGCTCCCTCATCTTGCGAGATCACCGAACCTCATCGCGTTTTGCGCCTTTCGCTTCGAAAACCGGTGAGAAGTACGGGTCAGGCCATATTTGTCACCGTTGAGCGGAAGTGGTGCACCGGAACCCACCCCGTCGGGGAGTTCCGGCAAGCCTTTGTGCGACGCCTTAGAAATCGAAGAAGTCCCCTTCAAACACATCTCCGAGCTGGCGCATCATCGCCGTCGAAAGCGCTGCCGACACCCCGGTCATGATCATTGAACCGCGCGACCGGCCGATCAGGTACCCGACGATACCGACACCGACAACCGACATCACGGGATGACGGCCTACCGTTCCCCGCCAGTCAACGGTCGACGGAACCAGTGTATCCAGGATGGTGTCGGCATCCAATTGACGGGCCTTCGGCTCGTCACTGGTGGGTTCAACATCATCGGCATCATACTCAACTGCATCGGTCAGAGACGGGTCGTCCATGGTCCCTCCTGGTCCAGCTTTCGGTCAGTCTCGAGGCCTGGTTACGTATCCGACCAGGAATCCTGTCGCCAACGCGATCAACACCGCCTTGCCCGGATTCTCGCGAATGTAGTCCAAAACCTGGTCGCCCTTTTCCTTGAAGTCGATCTCGGCGACCCGATCACGGATCTTGGTGTAGAGCTCACGGCTCTTTTCCGCCAGTTGTTCGTACTGGTTCTTGGTCTTCTCGTACAGAACCTCTGCCTGTTCCCTGGTCTTGGCGGCCATGGAGTTCATCTTGACCTTGGCCTCCGCCAGATGGCGCTTGGCGTCTTCGAGGTGGATCCGAGTCCGTTCAGCGGCCTCGTGACTCCGCTCAACCGCCTTGCCATAGGCGCTCTGCATGGTCGTCCGAGCCCCATCGAGAGCCTTCTGGGCCTTCCCCAGGGTCTCCTTGACTCCACTGAGACCGCCATCCTGATCAGCGACCACCTGGTCGATCACCGCATCCACACTGGGTTGTTTGTCATCACTCATGGTACCTCCGTTTTCAACAGCCACTTGATTCTACACGGTATCAGTGCTTGATGTTGTAATATCGGGGCCAAAAGCAATTCGTGGGCCTGTGGCGAGGGCGATCTCTCAACAACGGTCATCCCCGATCGCCACAGGCCCACGAATTGCTATGATCAGTCGTGTCACAAAAAGGGGGGTCTTATGGACTTGACAATTCTCGGCGCCGGTCGCTGTGTCACCGGATCGAAATACCTCATTCAGTGGAAACGTTTCAGTACGATGATCGACTGCGGTCTTTTTCAGGGCCGGAAAAAACTCCGCAGCCGGAACTGGGACCCGATCCCCAAACGGGCGGATGAATTGGACTCCATCGTTCTGACCCACGCCCATATCGACCACACGGGCTTTCTCCCCCGACTGGTGCGCCAGGGTTTTGACGGCCCGGTCTACTGCACGCCGCCGACCCGAAATCTGCTCAGGGTCCTCCTCCCTGACGCGGCCCATATTCAAGAAGAAGAGGCAAGGTACGCAAACAAGAAGGGATATTCCAAACATGCCCCGGCCCTACCCCTCTTTCGCCGTTCCGACGCCAAGGCCGCGTTGAAACTGCTCGAACCCATCCCCTTCGACCACGACCAGGAACTGAAACCGGGTATTCGGTTTCGCTTTCACCGCCAGGGCCATATCCTGGGCGCCGCCGCTGTCGAATTGGAAAGCAAGGTCTCCGGAGGGGGGCGAAAGAGCCTCTACTTTTCGGGAGATGTCGGGCGGCACGGCGTTCCGATTCTCCGAGACCCCGTTCCCTATCCAGGGTCGGATGTTCTTTTCCTGGAAAGCACTTACGGGAACAGGCTCCACAATCCCGAGGACCCGAGACTGCAGCTGTTGGAACAGGTCCGGAAGGGCCTGGACCGGGGCGGCGTCGTCCTGATTCCGGCCTTCGCCATCGATCGGACCCAGGAACTGCTTTATATGCTCCACGGCCTGATGTCCGATGGTGATCTGCCGACCGTTCCGATCTACCTCGACAGTCCAATGGGCATCGAGGCCACCGCCCTTTACACCCGATGCACGACCGAACATGACGCCGAGATGAAGCAGCTCTTCTCGGAACAGATCAACCCGATCTTCCCCGCCAATCTGACGGTGACCAAGACCTCGAGGGAGAGTCGTCAACTCAACGACATCAAGGGTGGGGCGATCTTCATTTCTGCATCCGGCATGGCGACTGGTGGACGTATTCTCCATCACCTCCGACTTCGACTCCCCAGCGCCAAAAACACTGTGCTCTTCGTCGGCTACCAGGCCCACGGGACCCGCGGCCGGCGCCTGGTCGAAGGCGAACCCGAGGTCAAGATGCTCGGCGATTATGTTCCGGTCAAGGCGCATATCGCACAGATCTCTGGGCTGTCAGCCCATGCAGATGCCGACGAGTTGGTCGCCTGGCTGTCCCGACGGGAGAGGGATCCCGAGAGGGTCGTCCTGACGCATGGCGAATATCCAGCGCAACAGGCCCTGGCCGAACGCCTCGAAAAGGCCTTCGGTTGGAAGAGTGAAATTCCGGAGATCGGGGACGTGTTACACCTCGGTTAGGACGCGGAACACGAATCAGGAAACGGCGTTCTCGCCAAACCGTTCCGGCGCCTATCAAAAAACCGCGCCCGAAGGCGCGGTAATAAAATCGTTCGACGATTTTCTATTCTTTTTTCTCGGCCTCTTCTACCGCTTCAGGCGCCTCGGCTTCGACGACGTCCTCAACCGCATCGGCCTTTGCCTCGGCAGCAATCTCTTCGACCGTCTCTTCAACTGTCTCAGCTGTGGCCTCGGCAGCAACTTCCGTCGCCTCCTCAACCGGCATCTCAGCGTCTGCCTCGACAGCATCTCCGGCATCACCCCTGCCGCCACCGAACAGGCCCTTGGCACGATCGATCAAGGAACCCTTTTCGCTTCCGCCGTGGTCGTCGCCCTTCGCCTTGAGCTTGAAGTCGACGAATTCGATGATGGCCATCTCGGCGTTGTCCCCGTGCCGAGACCCAATTCTGAGGATTCGGGTATAACCGCCGTCTCGATCGACAAAGCGGGGTGCAATCTCGTCGAACAGACGGCGCACCACCAGCTTGTCCGGCACCATGGTCAACACTCTACGGCGATTGGCCAGGGTACCGGTTCGGGCGAGGGTGACCATCTTTTCCGCCAGCGGACGCAGCTCTTTAGCCTTGGCAATCGTCGTCGTAATCCGCTCGTGTGTGAAGAGGGCGGTCAACTGGTTCCGGAACATCGCCTTCCGGTGGGCACTGGTCCGGCCGAGCTTCCGGCCGTGAACTCGATGTCTCATGGTAACTCCCTCACTTCAGGCATCAATACCGAACCCAAAACCCATCGCCTCGAGTTTGGCCCGGACTTCCTTCAGCGATTTTTCGCCGAAGTTCCGGATCTCCACCATCTCCTTTTCGGAGCGGGAAACCAGATCGCGGAGGGTTTTGATGTTGGCATTCTTCAGGCAATTCATAGACCGGATCGAGAGCTCAAGCGTGTCAATGCTTTTGTCCAGCTCTGACTCCTCTTCCGGCTCGGGTTCAGGTTCCTCGATAATTTCAACTTCTTCTTCTCGGCCGAGGGCCGCATAGATGTCCATATGGCCTCGGACCAGCTGAGCCGCTTGGCTGATAGCCTCTTCAGGCTTGACAGTACCGTCGGTCCACACTTCGATGATCAATTTGTCGTAGTTTGTCCTCTGACCAACCCTCGCCATTTCGACTCGGAAGTTGGTCTTGATCACCGGCGATGAGGCCGAATCCACGGGGATGAAACCCAGATCGAGGTCTTCGGTCTGGTTCTCATCGGCCTGGACGTAGCCCCGTCCGATGCCGACCCTGACGGTCATTCGGAAAACTGCATCCGCCGACAACGTGGCGATGTGGACATCTGGGTCGACCACCTCAACCTGGGCGGAGCCCTTCATCATGCCGGACGTGACGGTTCCGGGACCATCAATTTCGAGGGTGATGAATGCGGCGTCGACTCCGTGGAGTCGAATCGGCACTTGCTTGAGGTTGAGAATGATGTCGGTCACGTCTTCGACACCGCCGGGCATCGCCGAAAACTCGTGGTCGACACCTTCAATCTTGATTGCGGTGACGGCAGCCCCCGGAATCGATGACAGCAGGGACCGGCGAAGAGCGTTGCCCACGGTCGTTCCCCAACCCCTCTCAAGGGGCTGAGCAACGAAACGCCCGTAGGTGTCTTCGGCGGATTCCGGCTCGAGGTTAACCGCAGTAGGACGCTGGAATTGGTGCCAAATCATTTACTGACTCCTCAACGCGAGTAGAGCTCGACGATGAGCTGTTCCTGGATCGGGAAGCGGATATCCTCGCGAGAGGGCGCCTCCAACACTTTGCCGGTCAGACTGGTGACATCGAGTTCCAGCCATGAGGGAATCCCCCGCCCTTGGGCGAAGTCGATTGCCTCTTCAACCTGAGTCAACTTCTGGCTCTTCTCTCGGAGCGAAATCTCCATCCCCGGCTTAACCCGAAAGGAGGGAATATTGACCCGACGTCCGTCGATCAGGATGTGACCATGGCGAAGCAGCTGCCGTGCCTGGGTGCGAGAGGTCGCGAAGCCCAGGGAATAAACGACGTTGTCCAACCGAAGTTCGAGGAGCTGGAGCAGGTTCTCGCCGGTCACGCCCTTGCGACGGTTTGCGTCGTCGAACGTCCGCCTGAACTGACCCTCCAGCACACCGTAGACGCGGCGAAGCTTCTGCTTCTCACGCAGCTGGATGCCATAAGCTCTCGGTTTCCGCCGACGAGCGCCACCATGCTGCCCCGGGGGCTGGTTGCGACGCTCGATGGCGCATTTCTCTTTGTAACACCGCTCTCCTTTGAGGAAGAGCTTCATACCTTCACGGCGACACAGCCGACATACAGGCCCTCTATAACGTGCCACTATCAGACTCCTTGCGATTCAGACGCGACGGCGCTTGCGCGGACGACAACCATTGTGGGGAATAGGTGTCACGTCACGGATACTCTTGATGTCCATTCCGGCGGCCGCAACGGCGCGAATCGCAGATTCACGACCGGGGCCTGGGCCCTTGACGCGAACCTCAACGCTGCGCACACCGTTGTCCTGGGCCTGTTCTGCGGCGTTCCGGGCGGCTAGCTGGGCTGCGTAGGGCGTACCCTTGCGCGAACCCTTGTAGCCGATCCGTCCGCCGGACGACCAGCACAACGTGTTGCCGCTGGGGTCGGTGAATGTGACAATCGTGTTGTTGAAGGTGGCGTGAATATTTGCAACGGCGTGCGGGACGTTTTTCTTTTCCCGACGCGGCTTGCGTGCACCTTTGCGGTCGTTGGCCATACTTGAACTCCCCGGTCTCTACACCTTACCGACTTTTTTCTTGCCGGCAACAGCTTGACGCTTCGGACCTTTTCGCCCTCGCGCGTTGGTATGGGTCCTTTGTCCCCGAACGGGGAGACCCCGGCGGTGGCGGATCCCGCGATAGCTGCCGATTTCGATCAGCCGTTTGATGTTCATGGCCACCTCCCTGCGGAG
>DAOWGJ010000138.1 GCA_030637505.1 Holophagae bacterium | reverse complement strand
GGGTAGCGTGGGCGGTGAGCGAAAGCATACTTGCGGTACGTCGAGAGAGCGAATCGAGAAAGCGCCGAAGGTAGGGACCCGCTCCGGCGGAGCCGGAATGGGCAATGTGTTCTGCGCCTTGCAGCCGGACACTGGTGAGAAGTACGGGCTAGAGCCCACACGCCTCTGCTGCCGTGATCGGCTGATACAGGAGCACATGCAGGAGATTGTCCTGAAAGGTCGGGTTATGGACCAGGGCACGATGCTCTTCGCAGATAAAGACGGCGTGGGCGTCCGGCAGGGCGGTCGTCGCCATGCCTGCCGGTCCCGCCGGCACGGCGCCGAGCAGGCTTGATTTGGTGACCGTGCCGTCACCAGGCTCGAAGTAGAGAGTATCGAGGTCCCCTCCGACCGGTGGATTGCGGACATCACGTGGTTTGAAGCGAACCTGCAGCTGTCCGCTCTCCTGTTCGACCATGAGTGCACGCAGAGTCGGTGTGCAATCGCCTCCCAGAAGTGTCGTCTGGACTGATCGGGGGACGGGGGCTACGGCAAGTGCCCGGTGAAATGCGGCGGCCCTTTTGAGTTCCAGGCCGAAATGGCCTCTGAGCCGCTCACGGTGAATCAGGTATTCCCTCTCGCCGACGTTGGGATGGAGCTTGAAGAAACGCTTTTCCATACCCTTTTCATGAGCTGGATCGAAGATGCCCCACCCCTGTTCTTGCCACGCTCCGAGGCCATAGATGTCCAGCGGCGCCGGCGAGCCGTCCGGGAGAAACAGGACCGGCACATCTGGTGACGGCATCAACTGGTACATCGACGGCATGGTCGCGAGGGCTTCCGGTGGAACCTTGGTCAGACCGATTCGATCACCGAGGATGCATGCTTCGAACGCAAAGACTGAACCCAGGTTCGGGGTTCCGAGCAGTATGAGGCGCTCGACGGATCGGGCGCCTGCAAAGTCGGGCGTCGGGTTGATATCGTCAAGAACGTACCGACCCCCGTAGAGGATGTAGTACCGGGCGATCAGTCCCCCCATAGAGTGAGCCACGATGTCCACCTTGAGTTCTGGATCACCGTAAAGACTACGGATCTCGGCAAGGCGCTCGCCGAGGAGCGCGGCGTTTGACGCGTTGTCGAGACGCCAGTCGTAGAAGAAGGGGAAGCAGGTCGCACGCCGAAAGGGTGGTTCTTGAGAGGCGGCCATCAAATATCCGCCCTGCTCCTCCAACGTCCGGAGGATGCTGCCGTAGATATCAACGCCCGCGATACTCTCGATAAAACCGTCTGCAACCAACGGGGCCTTTGCCGTTTCTCCTTCCAGGGGCAGCGCGACTCGGGAGCCGACATTGCCGCCGAGAACCCCGCCCATTCCTCCCCAAACCAGATCTCCGGTGCCGGCATCGACAAGTTGAGATCCCATCAAGCCGTGGATCACCACAACCGGCCGCCGACCCTCCTCGCGGCTCGCCCAACTCCGGTAGAGCCGTTCGAGGTCGGGCTTGGTGGAAGATGTCGCGCACGCCGAAGCGACGAGGACCAGCAATAGGATGGGAATTCGAGCAGCTGTTCGCCCAAGAGGCCGGGCCGGGCGTCGGTTCCTAGCCCACGCATCATCCTTCGGATGCGGAGCCTGACGGCTCCACCGGCCTTCGGCCGGGCGTCGGTTCCTAGTTTTCAATGGCATTGCTGGATTTCAAAAGTGTCGTTGTCGAGATCAAAGGCTCGATAAGCCGTGATCTCCCGGGAGTATACGTGTAATGAGTACGCTGTTTGCGTTCCCGTGTTGAATATCGAGTGGATCTCGTGACCCGGCCTACACGTCGTGCCTGTCGATCCCGGTTCAAGTTCAACTCTGGGGAGCTCCCGCAGTGTGGCCCGTCCGGATTCCGGGGCATCTTTGACGATCTCGTATTCGGTCACGGTCAGTGTGCCGCCCAGGCAGCGGACGACACCCCACGCTCCGCCGTGGTCATGTGCAGGTGAGCCCTGACCCGGTCTCCATACCATCAAATAGAGAACCACCCCGGTCTCGGGACAAAGGTAGAGCTGATTTCGAGCATAGGATTCATCCTGCTCGGCGAGTGCTTCTTCCTGGAGTTCATCGAGAGCGATGGGATGCTCGTCGAGCCACGAAGAAAGACGGGTGACGATCCGGCCGTGGTCGGAGTCTCCTCTTGCGAAGAGATACTCATCGCACAGGTTTTTCAGTGTTGGATGAAGGTTTTCCAATCGAGCCATCGGGATGCCCCCTGTCCGAAACGGGTCCTGTTGAAACAGTCTACTCCCGCCGATATATTTATTCCCCCCTGACACGATGCCTCATCGACCTCTCAGGAGACGAGGCGGCGAGAGGGGGGTCCTGGAGATATCAATGCCGTTAATGTAACGGAGGTTACGAAGGAGCCGCCCCCAATGGCCCTGAAGGTCGCGGCTCGGCGCCTCGGCCAAATCTATACCTAAAACGTCAGCCTCAATGGACTCTACGGTAACGAATATGGAGGCAACGGCACAGCTGAAGGATGGAATCTGCCGCCGACGAAAAGCACGCAGGAAAACGATCTTTGGACCCGGGCCTCGGAATGTGGAGGAAGATAATGAAACTACTGATGACAGCTCTCAGCCTGATGATGGTTTCGATCCCCCTATTGGCGTTTGGGAGTACTCAAGGCGAGATCGGCAGCGGGGGCGAGAGACACGCGTCTGAGAAGGTTCGCACCGCGCCCGACGACCTCGTGGGGGACGAGCTCCAGGCGGTCGAGATCTTCAAACGGATTCAACCCACGGTCGTGACTGTCTTCGTTACCCAGAATTTCGAGACGCCGCACGGCAAATCCAGCCTCAAAGGGATCGGCGCCGGCGTCCTGGTTGCGCCGGCCTGTCAGGTTTTGACTGCAGCGCATGTGGTCGAGGGGGCCGATGAGATCCTCGTCAAGACAGCGGATGGGCAACTCCGCCCGGCGGAGGTGGTCTTCAGCCAGGATCGAGCGGACATCGCCCTTTTGAAACTCAAGGTCTTCGACCCCGATCTGCCTCATGCGGTGCTCGGCGACTCTGATCGCCTGGCGGTGGGCCAACGCACATTTGTCGTGGGCGCCCCATCCGGGCTCGAAAACTCGTTTTCGATAGGCCATATCTCGGGGTTTCGAGAGTTTGACCGGCTGTACGATGGATCCATTCTGGTGGAACACATTCAGACAGATGCTGCAATCAATTCGGGCAACAGTGGTGGGCCGGTCTTCGACTCCAAGGGAGAGGTGATCGGAATCTCCTCACGAATCCTCTCCCATTCGGGGGGATTCGAGGGGCTGGGTTTCGTGGTCGCGATCAACACCGCCAAGCAACTGTTGGCTCAGGAGGATCATCCCTGGATAGGAATCGAGGGATTGTTTCTCAACAGTGACGGATTGGCTCAGATCCTCAACCAAAACCTCGAAGGCGGCCTTCTGGTATTGAGTGTTGCCAAAGGAAGCCCGGCCGAACTGGCGGGCCTGAAGGGCGGCTGGTTGCCGGCAGAGTTTCTCGATCAGGATGTACTGCTCGGTGGAGATTTGATCATCGAATTCAATGGCCAAGAAGCATGCCACAGCGCGTGTCTCATGGAGGCCGGAGAGCGAATGGGTTTGGCTGATATCATACCGGTGACCTTCTTGCGTGGCGGCGTGATCCACCACGCGACCATTGACGTGTCCCAGCACCGCAGAAATCTCATGGAATAAGAAATGGTCAGACATCGAAAATATCAGCTTCTGTTTGATGTACCACAAGCTCTGGGGTGTGGCGCCCCACTGGGAGTATTTGTGACCCGGTCTTCAGGGGTGAGTTTCTTTATTGGATCCGTATGCCGAATCGGTCTGATCCTATTTCTGGCAGTATTGGGTCCGGCGCTGCACGTCGGCGCCGAGGACACCGTAGTGCACGAAGGGATTGCCCGGACGATCGAATGGATGCCCGCCGCTGATTTCTACCCGCAGTACATCGCCGACCCCTTCCGGCCCCAATCGGCACTGAAGATCCTCTATGTGGTCGATTCCGAGATTCCTGAAACCGGTAGTTCCCGCTTCGGCCTTCACCTTGGAGGCCGATTCGGCCTGGTGAGATGGCACCCCGAGGGGCAGCCCGATCGCGGTTGGCAGCTTGATTTCGAGGGCGGCTTCTTCGCCCAATTCGACATGGAGCAGAGCCTGGACAACATCGGCTGGGACGGTCTTTTCGGGCTGTACTTGAGCTGGCTGCCAAGTCCGGATATTGGCTTTCGGGTTGGCACGAAACACGACTCCGCCCACGTGGGAGACGAATACTCCGAGCGTACCGGAAGGACACGCATCGGCTATACCAGACAGGAACTGATTGCCGGCGCAAGTTGGCGGCCGGGGAGCCGATGGAGGATCTACGCCGAAGGTGGATTCGGGTTCGGCCTCAATGAATTCCAGGACCCGGGACGGCTGCAGGGCGGCGCAGAATTCTTCGGCGCCCGCAGGTTCTGGAAAGAGCGTATGTCCTGGTATGCGGCCCTCGATATCCAGTCGTTCCAGGAGAACGACTGGAGGGTCGGATCCGCCATCCAGCTGGGGTTTCTTCTCCCCACCGGTCGCGGCACCAGCCGCTATCGGTT
>DAOWGJ010000174.1 GCA_030637505.1 Holophagae bacterium | reverse complement strand
TGAGCAAGAAATCACGAAAAAAGAAGAAGAAACAGAACCCGTCCTTAGACGGCGGAAAATCCAGACGGGACGAGTTCTACACCCCCGGCGAACTTTTTCTGGCCGGTTTGGGGCTCGCTCTGTTGATCCTCGCTGCGGGGATCATCATCACGTCGTTGGTGAAATAGCTATCGGCAGTTCAGCCGCTTGCAAAAGAAAACGACACCGATGCAGCCAGGGCAAGAAGAAAAATGAACCGCAAAGACGCAAAGCCCGCGAAGGGAACGCGAAGAAGGTGTTGAAATTAAAACCCTTAGCGACCTTTGCGTCTTGGCGGTTCAAATGTGTTTTTGTTCCTGACGGCTCAGGCTTCCTGTATCCCCGAATTAGCGAGTGCCTCAGCGTTCGTTGGCGTGCTCGGCGCCAATGGCCATCAACTGGGAGACGTGTTCGTCCGCCAGACTGTAGTACACCATGCGGCCATCGCGCCGGGCATGGACCAGTTCCCGGTCCCGCAAGAGGCGCAACTGGTGACTGACCGCCGAAACCGAGAGATCACTCAGGGCGGCCAAATCGCAGACGCACAGTTCGTCGATGACATTGAGAGCATGGAGAATCTTGAGACGAGTGGGGTCCGCAAAGGCCGAGAAGAGTCTGGAGAGGCGCTCGACGGTCTTGCCGGGCAAAACCCGCTCCTGAACGAAGGCAACGGCTTTGGGGTCAATTTCGTTGATCGAACAAACGTCTGATGAGAGGTCTTCTTTGCTCATTTGTTCATTGTCCCAGAATGGGTCCTCCTGGTCAATGATTCTCTCAACTGAGACTTGACGGGAGAACAGATTTCGTCGAGGCTCATTCTGGACAAGGAGAAATACTATGGCACAGAGTGATATGAGGGGTGGGAACTACGCGGCGGAACTCCAGGCGCCGGAGGTCTATCGGCAACGACGGCTGCTGCTGCGGAAGGCCCTTGATGGCGGTACTGCGGTGCTTTGGGGGAATGGAGATGACAGGGGCGCCGGAGATGTCGGCACCTTCCGGCAGGACTCGGCCTTTTTCTACCTGACAGGTGTGGAACTGCCGAATGCAGTCGTGGTCCTCCGCTGTGACGAGGATTTCCTCTTCCTGCCGCCGCGAGATACCGACGTCGAGAGGTGGACCGGCCCGAAATGGGGTCCTGGAGATGATACGGCCAAGGCCCTTGGCTTTGATGAGGTGAGGTCACTCTCGGCCTCTTCGATCGTTCTCGATGCCAGGATCCGACCGGTTCCGTCCTTCGAAGGGCGGCTGCAGACCTGGCTCAGCGAACCGGCAGCCGTGCTTTGGACTGAATTTCCTTCGGTGGCATCGGGCGCCAACCTTCCGACAACACACAGACTGGTCACCCGGTTGAAAGAGCGGACCCCCTCATTTGAGGTTCGGGACTTGTCGGACGCCCTCAATCGCCTTCGCCAGGTCAAGGATGACGGTGAGGCATCTTTGATGCGCCGAGCGGCCCAGATTACGATCCTCGGTCACCGGGCGGCGGCCAAGGCCATCCAGCCGGGGGTTGGCGAGGGTGAGATCGACGGTGTCGTCTACAACGCATTCAGGAAGGGCGGAGCCGAGGGCCTGGCATTTCCGACGATTGTCGGATCGGGCTTCAACGCCACGACTCTGCACTACGATCAAAACGTCGGCATCTGCAGCGATGGGGAACTGGTCGTCGTGGACATCGGCGCCAGATACGGCTACTACTGCGGTGACCTGACCCGAACCTACCCGGTGAACGGATCGTTCACCGAACGGCAGAAATTGCTGTACAACCTGGTTTTGGAGGCTCACCACAAGGTTGAAGAGGCAATCAAGCCGGGAGTGACTCTGTTCGACCTCAGAAAGATCGCTTACGGAGTGTTTGAGGGTTCCAGCCTCAGGGACTCACACGGTGAACGCCTCGGTCAGCACTTCATCCACGGACTTGGACACTTCCTGGGGCTTGACGCGCACGATCCGGGAGGGGACTCGATCCCGATGGAGCCCGGCATGGTGATCACCAACGAACCCGGCCTGTACCTCCAGGACGAGGCAATAGGAATTCGCATCGAGGATGACCACCTGGTGACGGCGGACGGGAACGAGAATCTCTCGGGCATGCTCCCGACACGTGCCGGTGACATCGAAGAGATGATGAATGGAAGCCGTTAGCAGTTAGCATTTAGCTATTTGCAAATCAACTGTCGAAGCCGGTTCTGCAATTGGCTAATAGCTAACGGCTAAAAGCGAATAGCTGCTGGTCTGCCGGGTCATGCGCTCCCGAAACTACTTCCCCGCCCATTCGACGGCGGGCTCGAACCACTCTGGGCTGACCGTGTAGAAAGCCCCGTGTCCGGAGCCGATTTCCAGGGTGTTCTCGTCGGAAACCGATCCTTCGGGCATTCTCAGGAATACCGCCGAGCAGGATTGTGCGACGTCGTCGGCTCCGTCGATCTGTGACAGGATCCGGCCTGCCGGCACGAAATCCGGCATCTTTTCGATCCAAGGACCACAACCCCCTTGAATGATCCAGGTGACCTGGTCTCGGCCGATAATTTGAGACGCGAGCAGGGCAATGACGCCGCCCTTTGAAAATCCGACAACGGTCACATGGTCTTCGGGAACACCCTTGTCCAAGAGTCGGCGCACCTGGGCGACGACGTGATCGGCATAGACGTCAGGGCGGGTTCCCGATGGTCGAGCTTCGGAGATGACCGTGAAACCCCTGTCGGAAAACGCCTGGAGGATTGCGGCGTAGTGGTAGGTTCCGTATCGGGGATGGGTCGGCTGCATGCCCTGATCCTCGATGATGGCGCCGTGAAGATAGATCAGGTAGTCAGCGGAGGGATCGAGAATCTCCGGAACGGCCGAGAGAACCGTTCCTGCAGCCGTCGTCACCGAGGATTCGGCAAATATTTCCAACGGTTCGTCAGCAGGGGATTGGCCGCAGCCGGCAAGAACGGTGGAAGCGATCAGGGCGATGACGGGGAGGATGATGGTTCGCATTGGGGAACGATAGCACTCTCGGCGCTCGAACCTACCGAACAATTTTGAGAGATGGACGAGTGCGATACTTGAAACTGGAAACTGGAAACTCGAAACTTGGTTTTGTTACTCCAGCGGTGTCGATTATCGATTAAAGGGGCCGAAGCCATGCCAACGGGGGCGCGGGCCCTGAAAGACCCGCCTACAGAAAATGGGACCTTTCCAGTTTCAGCCGTTCAAGTACTCCTCAAGATACCGATAATCCGGCGTCAGGGCGCCGCGATGCACGATCACGGCTCTTTTGATCTCTGGCGGCAGGTTGAGGTCTTCGAAGGACATGGAATAGTCCGCACGGCCGATATCCGCGGCAAATCTATTCAGGGTCGCGGCGAATTCCTCCGAGGCTTCCCGGGGAAGTTCGGTGGGCAGGAAATCCACCGCCAAGACCACAGGACCGGGCCCGTCAAATCCGGAGGCAATATCCCCCGTTGCCGGGTTCCAGGTAAAGACCGGATCACCGGGATCGGTGAATTTGAGCGTGCACTAAATGTTGCCGCCGATGTCGCAGCCCAGATCCCCGATCACCTGCAAGTGGGGGTTGGCGCCGCCGGCGAACAGGGTTCGTAGACGGTCGAGGGTCACGAGCCTGGGATAACGTTTGTCCCAATAGTTGGCATTGACGAGCACACTGAGGTGGGGGAGGACGGGGTCAAAACTCGAGCGATAGCCCTCCGGATGCTGGTAATAATCCTGAAGGTCAAATGGCGTGGTGGGATCCAACGACTGGACCAAATCCTGTTCCTTGAAGGTCGTCGTGTAGATGCAGTGGGCCGAAACCGCCGGGGAGGCCGCCAACTGCGTCAGTTCCTCGGGCGTCACGACACGGTGGGGTAAATCCGCCAGGATCTCCTGTGCACCCTTGGCGACGTTTCCGTACCCGGCCACGCCGATTGTGACCGGTAGGATTTCCCGCGGGAAACCCTCGTCGGCGATCAGTCGCCCGACCTCCTCCAGAGTCTGCCGGGCGTCATCGAGACTGTCATAAGCATGCGCGGGCCGAAGTCGGCTCAAGGGTGTCTCGATGCCCCTGGAGAGATAACGCTGTCCCAGAGCCCACAGGGTGTCGATCATGCCGGCGAGCCCCGCGAAGCGGCCGAAGAAAATCAGGCGGCGCCCCTGGTCGTCGGTGACCTTCTCGTAGTCGATCAGCGTGCATTCGAGTTCCATCAATCGCCGGAGCGTCGCCATATTCCCGGGCTGTCCCTTGATAACGTGGGAGAAGAACATGTATGCGGTCTTCGGTTGCAAGAGCTCGGGCGGAATTTCCTTGACGCCGAAAATGACCGAAGCCTCGCTGAGGTCGGCGCCCATTGCCGCTCCGGCTCTGACGTATTCCTTATCGTGGAACACCCGTCTGGCCGAGGGTTGCACAAGCACCGGCATGTCCTGATCGTGCACCAGGTGCCGTACCAAATTCGGTGTCAAGGGTGCTCGTCGCTCCCATCTGCTCTTGGTTTCATTTCGGATCGCGATCAGACCGGCCACAGCTCACCCCCAGGACAGATTCGGACGGCACAGAATAGCCGTGCCATTGGGGGAATGGCAAGGTTCTTGGGCCCTGAGAACTGAAATTTGTAGTATGGTGCTGCCATGAAAAGAATACTTTTCGGCTTGCTGTTACTCGGTCTGTTTGGGCTTGCGCTCGGGTGTACGTCGACATTCAAAGCGGTCGAGGCGGACCCAGGGTTTACATTTCTGAGAGGCACCCTCAAAGGCGTACTCTCGGCTGCTCTGCCGACAGTCGAGGCCGCAACCCTCGCCGCGATGGAGGAGTTGGATTTTGTCGCGGTCGATGTGATATCCGACAAGCTCAAAGGTACTGTCAAGGCTCGCATGGCTGACGGGACCAAGGTCTCGGTCAAACTGCAGGCCGAGGATTTCGAGTCGACGATGGTCAAGATCAAGGTCGGTACGTGGGGTGACCAGAGCATTTCCGTACAGATTCTCCGGCACATTCAGAAAAAGCTGTAGCTCAAATCAATCTTGATGTGTGTCGAATGATGTCGAACGAAATTGATCAGTCCATTATGAGGGGTGCTATCCGGTGAAAGCGATTGTTGTAGGCGGAGGGCTTGTCGGGTCGTCTTTGGCGGCCAAGTTGGCTTCTGACGGCCACGACGTCATTCTGGTCGAGCGTGACCGTGAGCTGGTCAGGGAACTCAACGAACGTTTGGACGTGCAGATGCTGGTCGGCAACGGAACGACAGTTCCTGTTCTCAAGAGGGCCGGCATCGAGGGCTGTGACCTCCTGTTGGCGACGACCGATTCCGACGAGGCCAATATGGTTGTTGCCCTGGTCGGTTCGGCCCTTTTCAACGTGCCGCGTGTCGTGGCCAGGCTTCGAGACGAGGGCCACAAAGAGAGCTTCCGGAGCATCGCCTCAGAGATGGGTGGAGAACGGCTGCTGATCAACCCGGACACCGCCGCGGTGGACCGAATTCTCTCGTTGATGACGGTGCCCGGCGCCGTTGATGTTGCACCCTTTTTTGACGGGGGTCTTCAGGTCGCGGGTTTTATCGTCAAGGAAACGAGCGATTTCAACGGGCTCCTCCTTTCACACCTTCGGCTCCTTTTTCCGGCAGTGCCGATGTTGGTCGCAGCCATCAGGCGAGACGGACGGTGGAGGGTCCCCCACGGGGAGGACGAGATCCTGGCCGGGGACCTGGTCTACTTCGCCATGGACCCGGGAGAGACCGATAACGTGTTGGCATTGCTGGGACTTCAGCGGGAGGCCGAACACAAGGTAATGATCGCCGGCGCCACCCGGATCGGAATTGAGCTTGCCCGGCGTCTCGAGGAGACCGGCACGAGCGTCACGCTGCTGGACGGGAGGAGGAATGCCTGCGAAAAGGCGGCTGCGGAGCTGGCTTCCACCCTGGTGATCCATGGGAGCCCGACCGACCGTGATCGATTGGTCGAAGAGGGCGCCGAGCGCGTTGACGATTTTATCGCCTGCACTGACGACCACGAGGAGAACGTCGTGGCCTGCCTCTTGGCCAGGCGCCTGGGTGCAGCTCACACCTTCGCGCTGGTCGACAACCCGGCCTTGGCGGGCTTGATCGGAGAGGTAGGGATCGACGCCGTCATTTCGCCGCGCCTGCTGTCGGTCAGCTTGGCCCTTCAGTTTGCTCGCAAGGGGCGGGTCAAGGCGGTGGCGGCGCTTTTGGACGACGCGGTTGAGGTGTTTGAGGTCGAGGCCGGGGCCGGGAGCCGTTTGGTTGAGGAGCCGCTGGCTCAGCTCGGCCTGCCTCGTGGTGTTCTGGTTGCAGCCCTGCGAAGAGGTGACAAGATTCTCGTGCCGACCGGCGCCGATCGAATCCGGGCTGGTGACAGCGTCTTGTTGATCACGACAACCAAGAGTGCCTCCCGGTTGGATGATTTTCTCGAGGCCGGTCAGTCGTGAACCTC
>DAOWGJ010000030.1 GCA_030637505.1 Holophagae bacterium | reverse complement strand
CCCGATCCAACACTTCCTCGGGGACCCGGCGACGATCCAGGGCTTCGAAGCCGCGATCGCCACAGGTTCTCCCGTAGTTGAACTGGAAGCTCAGTTGCAGCGCCGGGACGGTACGACGTTCTGGGCCCGCATTCGGATGCGGCCGGCGCCGGCTGCCAAAGCCACGTCGCCCCGGCTCCACGGTCTGGTCGAAGACATCAGCGAGTACCACCGAGCACTGGGTGAATTGGAACATCGGTCCCAGGACCTGGATCAATCGCTCAGAGACCTCGAAGAGTTGGCCTACGTCGTTTCCCACGACCTCCAACAACCGCTCGGCGTACTGACCCGGGCCCTGGATCAGATCGGGGCCGAGGACGGCGCGGCATCACCCAGTCCGATGCTGCAGGCACGACGGGGCGCCGCCGCGTTGGAGCGAATGCTGGGCTCGGTCCTGCGGCTGACCCGGCTGGAACGGCAGGACCTCGAGCTGGGGCCGGTCGAACTCGAGGGGGTGGTCGAACGGGTCCTGGATCTCCTCGAGGCCGAGATCCAGAGTTCCGCGGCGAACATCACGGTCGACGCCTTGCCGACCATCCTCGCCGACGAGGGCCAGATGGAACAACTCGTTCACAATCTGGTCTCCAATGCGATCAAGTACTCCGGCGACAGACCGCCTCGAATCCAAATTACCGCCACTGAAGGCCCCAAGGAATGGCGTCTGACGGTTTCCGACGAAGGCGTCGGAATCGATCCCGCCGCGACGGACCGGATTTTCAAGATGTTCCAGAGACTTCACACACAAGACGAGATTCCAGGCACCGGCATCGGGTTGGCTGTCTGCCGCCGGATCGCCAATCGCCACGGCGGCAGGATCTGGGTCGAGAGCCGACCGGACAACGGATCCGCCTTCCACATCACTATTCCCCGTGAGGAGAGTGCGCAATCATGACGACGACCAATCAACCCGAGGTGACGTTGCTTTTGATCGAGGACAGCCCCGACGATGCGGCGATGATTCGAGAGGTTCTCAAGGAGTCTCCGAGGTTCAGGAGCTCCGTCGAGCATGTGTTTCGGCTCGAAAAGGGGATTGAAAGGCTGACCGAAGGTGGCATCGACGTTGTCCTGCTCGATTTCTCTCTGCCCGACAGCTTCGGCATCGACACTTTCAGACGCCTCCACCACGCCCACCCCGAGATCCCGGTAATCGTCCTGACCAGCCTCGACGACGACCAGCTTGCGCTGCAGGCGGTATCGGAAGGCGCCCAGGACTATCTGGTCAAAAAAGACCTGGAACAACGTCTGCTCACCAGGTCCATCCGTTATGCTATCGAGCGCAATAGGGCTGAGCAGCAACTGCTCCATAACGCCTTCCATGACGCGCTGACCGGATTGGCCAATCGCGCCCTGTTCGGAGATCGACTGGACATGGCCATGGCCGGGGCCCGCCGGAGACCGACGGGGCAGTTCGCGGTCCTGTTCTTCGACCTTGACCGCTTCAAGAACATCAACGACAGCCTGGGGCACAATGTCGGCGACCAGCTGCTGGTAGCGCTTGCTCGCCGGTTGGAGACAATCATTCGACCCGGTGATACCGTCGCCCGGATCGGTGGCGACGAGTTCGCCGTCTTGGTCAACGACATGGACGACGTCGCCGACGCCATCCAGGTTGCGGAGAGAATTCTCGAAGGCTTCAAGGCTCCGTTTCCGATCGAGTCCAACGAGGTCTTCGTCAGTGCGTCAATCGGTATCGCCGTCCACAATCAGGACACAACCGATCCCGATGCCATGCTGAGGGACGCCGACATTGCCATGTACCGGGCCAAGGCCTCCGGAAAGGCGCGTTACGAGATCTTTGACCCCGAAATGCACGCCTCTGCCGTCGCGCTCTTGAAGATCGAAACAGAGCTCAGGAAAGCCGTGGACCGCAGCGAATTTATCATGCACTACCAGCCGATCGTCGCGCTGAAGGAACCGAAAATCTTGGGCTTCGAAGGCCTGGTCCGTTGGCAGCACCCCGAACGCGGCATGGTTGCGCCGGCCGGCTTCATCACTGTCGCCGAAGAAACCGGGTTGATCGTCCCCCTGGGTTGGTGGGTCATGGAGCAGAGCTGCCGCCAGATTCGAGAGTGGCAGTTGCGGTTCCCGATGAATCCGCCGCTGTTCATCTCGGTCAACGTCTCCGGCCGGATCTTTGTAGACAACCAGGTCGTCGAGGGGATTCTGGATATTCTCGGGCGGACCGGTCTCCCTCCGGAGAGCCTCCGCCTCGAGGTGACCGAGAACGTCATTCTCGAACATAGCGAGGAGGTGATGACGAAGATGCAGCAACTGAGGGCAATGGGTGTGCAACTGAGTATCGACGACTTCGGCACCGGCTACTCGTCGCTCAGCTACCTCCAGCGGTTCCAATACGACACGCTCAAGATCGACCGGTCTTTCATCAGTGGGATGCAGGTGGGGACGGATTCCCAGGCGATTGTCGAGACCATTCTGGCCCTGGCCTCCACCCTGGGCATCGGCGTCATCGCCGAAGGTATCGAAACTGTCGAACAGATGGTCAGACTGCGGGACCTGGACTGCCCCCAGGGCCAGGGGTTCTGGTTCGCCCGGCCGGCCGATCCCATGATGATCGAGGCAATGCTGAGCGGGGATAGCCCAACCAGCATCAGTTCCCGGATGATGGCAAATTAGCCCGCCCCATACCTATACTGTTCGTTCAGGTTGGCTGCAAAATGCGTCAAATCGAGACTGACCGCGGGCCCTGAAGGACCCGCCTCCAGATCCCAAGTCATTATGGTTCAGAGAGTTCAGTGTAGGCGCGTCCGTCAGGGCGTGCGGATGTGCAACTCCCAACCGCCACTCGATACCGACAACCTGATTCAAGGGGATAGGTATGGCCCGCCCTTCTCACCAGTTTTCGTCGCGAGGTTCGGAAGACGCGGTGAGATTCGGCGTTTTCGCAGATAGGGACATCGCGCCAAGCCCGAAGGGCTGTCGAGCCGTCAGGCTCGTGGCCGCGAAGCGGGTGGGTCGAATTGGCCCATTTCTCACCTCAATCTGAGAACAGCCCTCAGGGGCCATTGCGGCCGGCCCTCCTCGCTTCAGCTACAATGTGTCCGCCATGCCGGAAGCGATAGCCTACGACTGCCCGAAGTGCGCGGCCCCGACAACCCTGCCCCTGGGTGAAGTGGAGACCGTCTGCGAGTACTGCGGTTCCCACCTGCGCTTCCTCCCGGACGAACGGGAGATGGAGGTCGTCCGGACCCGCGAAGAGATGAAGCGCCGCGAACGCGTGGCGATCCAAAAGGCAATGCTCAAGAAACAACTGGAACAAGAGGAATTGGCCCGGTGGCGTGAGACCGCCGCCAAGGTCGCAGTAGCGGCCCTCCCGGTCGTCGGCGACGTCGCCGGCCGTGCCCTCTTCAGATCTGCAGTGCACCGCGGCGGGGCTGGTTGCTCCGGCTGCGGTTGCCTGGCCTTGCTTGCCATGGTCCTGGCGGCATTGGCGGCTCTGTAGGAGGGCAGGGAGCAGGGATCAGAACAGGCGCGGTCCAGAACCCTGATACCATCTTACAGAGCTTTGAAATCGCCGAGAGAAGCAGAGGAGGATTCGATGAGACGTATCATTCCAGCCATTACCTTGGCCCTCTTGTGTGCCGGTGGCACCAACCTTCATTTGTCTGCCTCCGAGGCAGATACCTGTTGTTTTTCCAACCCGCGCTATTCCGGGCAGTGCGAGGTGACGCCGGCCCCCGACGAAAGCTGCGCGGACATCCTGACCTACCTCAACTCCCAGAACAGCGTCGGGAAAAACTATTGCGGCAACACCACGATTCGAGGAGGATGGACCACCGTCACCTGCGAGGAAAAGAAGGCTGGAAGGCTGGGAAGCAAGGACGCCAGGAAGTAAGACGGGAACGTGGGTCTCCGAACCCGTATCGTGCCCCGGGCGGCAGGTGTACACAGTTGAAATGCCGAGAGGCGAAGAACGCGAAGGAGACGCAAAGAGAGAAGGGGATGCTGTCCTGCGTCCCAGCGTCCTGGCCTCCCAGCATCCTGGCGTTCATGAACCAAATAGAACACGGAGAAAATCGATGAAAAAAGCTCTGATTCTAATCGTCACCCTGGCCCTGCTGGCAGCTGTTGCGCCGGCTTTTGGCGCTGGAGATTCCCAGGCGGACCAACCGGTCCCACAGCGCTTCCGAGGCCGAATTGCCGCCATGTCCGGTCCTGCCTCCGGGGCAACGGCCTTCCTGGTCTTTCACGTCGACCGCTTCGCCACCGACGCCGAAGTCCAGGTTCTGGCCCAAACCCTGGGCGAAGGGGGCGAAGAGGCCCTGCTCAAGTCTATTTCCGACATCGAACCCGGCGGTTGGTTCAGGATCGGCGACGGTCTGCGCTACCACTTGCGGGTCATCCGCGCCATGGAAACACCCCAAGGCCGGATGCTGATCGGCATCACCGACCGCCCAATCCAATTTGGGGAGATCACCCGCAGCAGGCGTTCCGCGCAGTACACATTCGGTTGGATCCAGATCCTCTTCGATGAGAACGGCAAGGGCGAAGGCAGCATGATCCCCACCGCAAAGATCGACTTTGACGACCAGGGCCGCCTCGTCGTCGAGTCCTTCGGCCTCCAGCCCTACAGAATACTTAAGGTCTTGCCCGAGGCGATCAACTAGTGTAGTGCGTCTAAAGTCTCTACCACCTCTTGGCGGCCCTCCACACCGGTGGCTGCGTTACTCCTCCTTGAAGTAGTCAAACTACGACTGCGTCGTCGCGTCTTGCCACCGGCGCGGATAAGCGCAAACTGATGGAAGGAAAGCAGACGCAGTACACTAGGGAGTCGATGGAGGGCTGCGGCCCACCGGTAGACTTTTCGCCAGGACCTGACCGCTTCAGGTCTCAAAAGACGTCGTCCTGCATCCTGTTGCCTGTGACCTCAGAGGGCCGGCCGGTCATTCTTGGTTGGGGTTTCGCCGGGTTGGCGTCACCCGCCTTCGCTATAGGTCACGATGGCACTGACCTTGCCGTCGGAGTCGGAGGTTACGTTGACGATCAGGCTCCTCTTGGGATCCTGAGCCTGTCCATTGAGCATGTCGACAGACTCGCCCCCACCGGAATAGGACGACGTCTGGATTTCAAACCCTGCCTCTTCCATCTCCTGCCGGTAGAACTCCAGCACCTCTTTCGCGTCCTTGTCGGTGACAATCTTGACGCTGCCCCGGCTGACGCCGTCGGCATTCATCGAATACAGTGGCGCAATCTCGGCGCCGGGGATTACCGGGATCCATGAGGGAATGTCGTCGGCATCGCCTCCGCCGAACTCTATGGTCTGACCCCCGGCCGTAACCTTGAACGAGTCCTCGCCCCCGCTGACGCCGGCGGTGACCACCGCCTTCCCGTCCTCACCGGTAATCGTGAAGCGGCCTTCCTTGAGGTCATCGACGTCGGCGGTGAAGATCTCACCGGTCTTCTTGTTCCTGACAGTGATGGTCCCCTCGTCTTCATT
>DAOWGJ010000314.1 GCA_030637505.1 Holophagae bacterium | reverse complement strand
GCTCTCTATACGCTCTTCATGTGCGTCACTGATTTGCTGACTGCCAGAAACCTGGCCGTGTTGTTGGTACTGTTTCTCAATGCGGCAGCTGCTTGGCGCCTTGCCTGGGAACGATTCCGGTCACCGGTGTTCGCCATGGTCTTCGCGTTGCTGTTCGCGTTCAGTCCGTTCGTCTATCTCAAGCTGAATCAAGGATTCCTCCAGAAGGCCACGCTGTTCTATCTACCGCTCTTCGTGCTGTTTTTCCTCAGGTCGCTCGAACACCACCGAGTGAAGGATGCAGTGGGGTCAGCGGTCTTTTTCGCGGTGGGCCTGTTGGTCTACCCGCCGTCGGCAGTTTTTTCCTCCCTGCTCGCCGCGGTGCTGTTGCTGGGCGCGGGTATCCGTGGCCTTCCATGGCGACCCTTGGTCAAACCGATCACTATCTTTTGCCTGTGTGTTCTGCCGTGCGTTCTGATGGTATTGATCCTTGGCAAGGACGATTTCGTCATGGCCCATCGGATGACGCTCGATCTGGAGCATTTCAGGCACCAGGGCGGCTACCTGGATCTTTTCCACCCTTGGCGTTTCTTTCCCTATCTGGGGACCTTCCCGGGACAACCGGCCCAGGTTTTCATCGAGCGGCTTCCCCTGGGCATCCCCGTGCTCCCCCTGATTCTCTCGTTAGTCGGCGCCTTTTTTGTGCGGCAAAAGTATGCCGGGTACCTCGTCGCAGGCGCTGCCGTCTTTGGCCTGATCATGGCAGGGCCCTACTTGATGAGTTCGGGTCATCTCCTTCACCTCGGAGGTCATGTCATTCCCCTTCCTCTCCTCCTGCTGGATCGGCTCCCCTTGGGCCAGGCGTTTCGTTTTCCGATCCGTCTCCTTCCCTGGCTTCAGATGGCGCTCTTGCTGGCCGCCGGAGAAGCTTTCGTCTGGCTGTGCGCCCGAGCGAAAACTTGGGGACGATGGCCGCATGCAGCCACGGTCCTGCCCTTCCTCATCGGCCTTCTGATGCTCGCCGAGCCGCGCTTTCTCTTCCCGGAATACAGCAGTTTTCACATCGAAGAAGTCGTCGAACCGCCATATTGCAGCCGGCCCTGCGTCGAGGAGGCGGATGCCGTGCTGCATCTGCCGTACTTCGCCCCAGGGATTCACCAGTATCAGTTTGAGGCTGTTCTCTGTAATGTGGCAATAGTGAATCCGGTCAAGCGAGCGCCGTCTCCGTTTGAAATTCCGCCGGCCGATGCCTCCGATCAACGGACACGTCAGTTTCTCGGCGAGCTGGGCAGGAGCGGTATCGGGTGCATCATTGTGCATCCCGAACTGTTTGCCAAGCTGGAGGAGCGCCGTTATGCGGATGCTCCCAGTCTGGGACCCAAAGAACGAGGATTGACCGGAGCCGACGTCGAAGCCTGGCTGGAGAGGGCCCTCGGGCCGCCGCAGTCGGTGGCGGGATCAGACGTGCTGCTCTACGAGGTGGCTAGCGGCCCGGCCGGAAACCCCGATGTCGTCCGCGAGCGGCCCAATCTGCCGGAGCCGGACGTCCTCAGGTCTTGGGTTCCCCGGCCAGGGCAAGGCCCAAGACAGCGTTTACCGCGCCTGACAGGGCGATGACGACGCCGGCGGGGCCGTCGAGAAAACCACGCTTGAGGATCAGCGAGTAGAAGAAGGCCCACGCGGCCCGCGCCGACAAATTGAGCACTCCCGGGGTCTTTCGCCCCTTCTTTCGATATTCGGCCGCTTTCAGGCGGTGATAGTCGGACCTGAATACTTCCGCCAGATCACCATAGCTGTGGTGAGCCATCGCTCCCGGAAGACTGAAAACCGGGCCGGTCGGTTTGACAGACTCGTGAACCGGTGCCGGACTGAAGGTGTGGTGCCGCCGGTTGAACAGCCGAACGACCGGATCGGGAACCCAATGACCGTGTTGAATCTCCCGGCCGCCGACAAACGGACGACGGCGAATCCTCCAACACGTTCTCGGGTCCTGAGTCTCCCAGTCGATCGCCGTTATTGCTTCAGCGGTCTCTTTGTCCATCACCTCGTCCGCGTCGATTGAGAGAATCCAATCGTTGCGGGCCAGTTCGACCGCCCGGCGTTTTTGGGGACCGTAGCCGTCGAATGCCTGCTCGTGCCACCTGGCGCCGGAGGCTCGCGCGATCTGCCGTGTACGATCGGTCGAACCCGAGTCCAGAATCAGGATCTCGTCGCAGATTGCCAGGGGCCCCAATACCTCCTCCAACCACAGTTCGGCATCGCGGGTGATCACAACCGCCGAGACCGGCACGGTCGGTTTTCCTCGTTCCATACCTCAGTTATACCTGATACCATTCGGCCTCCCTCACCCTTTGGGCGCCCAGGGACGAAAGGAAAGGCAACGATGAAGGGCATCATCCTCGCCGGAGGCTCCGGCACGCGGTTGCATCCGGTCACGCGGGTCTTGAGCAAACAGCTGCTCCCGGTCTATGACAAACCGATGGTCTACTATCCCCTGAGCCTGCTGATGCACGCCGGAATTCGGGAGGTGTTGATCATCTCGACGCCTCGCGACCTGCCGGCCTTCGAGGATCTTCTGGGTGACGGTTCGCACCTCGGCATGCGGTTCGACTACTGCGAGCAACCGAGTCCGGATGGCCTGGCACAGGCCTTTATTTTGGGCAGGGAGTTCATCGACGGGCAACCCTCGTGCCTGGTCCTCGGCGACAACATCCTTCACGGCCACGATCTCGGGTCGATGCTCCGCAGGTGTGCTTCACTGACCGCCGGGGCGAGGATCTTCGGCTACTACGTGCGGGACCCCGAGCGCTACGGCGTTGTTGAGTTCGATGACGACGGCCAGGCGATCAGTCTCGAGGAGAAACCCACCAAACCCAAGAGCCACTTTGCGGTCCCAGGTCTCTATTTCTACGGCCCGGATGTGTGCGATCTCGCAGGCGACCTCAAGCCGTCGTCCAGGGGTGAACTGGAAATCACTGACTTGAACCGGGTCTACCTGGAGCGGAATCAACTCGAGGTCGAGGTCCTCGGTCGGGGCTTTGCCTGGCTGGATGCCGGAACCCACAAGAGCCTGATCGAGGCCTCGAGTTTCATCCATGCAATCGAAGAACGCCAGGGCCTCAAGATCGGGTGCATGGAGGAGATCGCCTGGCGTTCCGGATGGATCGACGATGACCAGCTGGACCACCTGGCGGCCGCCGCCGGCAAGTCCTCGTACGGCGACTACCTCAGAGAGCTGCGGCCCCGGGAAAACAACTCGCGATGAAGGTTGTGCCGACCTCGCTGCCGGGGGTTTTCCTGATCGAGCCGACGGTCTTCGGCGACCACCGTGGTTTTTTCATGGAGTCCTACAACCGAAGATCCTTCGCCGAACACGGCCTGGACCGTGATTGGGTGCAGGACAACCACTCCCGGTCGAGCCGTGGGGTCCTCCGTGGCCTCCACTACCAGTTGGGCCGACCTCAGGCCAAACTGGTCAGGACTGTCGTCGGCTCGGTCTTCGACGTGGTCGTCGATATTCGTCGAGGCAGTTCGACATTTGGACAATGGTTCGGTGCCGAGCTGTCGGCCCAAAACCAACGACAACTCTTTGCGCCACGCGGCATGGCTCACGGTTTCGTCGTCCTCTCGGACGTCGCCGAGTTCCTCTACAAGGTCGACGACTTTCATGCCCCGGAGGAGGAGCGCTCGATCGCGTGGAACGATCCCAACATCGGCATCGACTGGCCCATCCCCGAGGGCATTGATCCGATTCTCAGCCCAAAAGACAGCGATTGCCCACGGCTGAATAAGATGCCGGCAGATCAATTGCCTCTTTACCAACCCAGTGAGACATCATGACCGTCAACAGACAGGCACAGGGACTCAGCCCAACGTTCGCAGGGTCGGTTTGTAGGGGCGGCCCCCCGTGGCCGCCCGCCCAAGGAGATTAGATGACCTCCCAGCACACCCCCCGCTCCGTCCTGGTGACCGGCGGTGCCGGTTTCATTGGCTGCAACTTCATCCGCCACATCCTGGCGGCGGACGAGGGAGTCCGAGTCGTCAATTTGGACGCCCTGACCTATGCCGGCCACCGCGCCAGCCTGCGCGACGTCGAGACCTCGTACCCTGAGCGTTACACCTTCGAACACGAAGACATCCGCAACCGTCAGGCTGTGCGGGAGATCTTCAGCCGCCACGACGTCGACACCGTCGTACATTTCGCCGCCGAAAGCCACGTTGACCGATCGATCGACGGCCCCCTGGACTTCGTCGAGACCAACATCAACGGTACCGCGAACCTCCTCGAGGCCGCTCGCTCCCACTGGGGCGGCCGCTCCGATTGCCGCTTTCACCACGTCAGCACCGACGAGGTCTACGGTTCCCTCGGCTCGGAGGGTTTCTTCACCGAAGACACGCCCTACGACCCCTCCAGCCCCTACTCGGCCTCCAAGGCGGCGTCAGACCACTTGGTGCGCGCCTGGCACCGCACCTTCGGCCTGCCGATGACCCTCTCCAACTGCTCCAACAACTACGGCCCCTACCAGTTCCCGGAAAAATTGATTCCGCTGATGATCCGCAATGCGGTAGAACACAAGCCCCTTCCGGTCTACGGCGACGGCTCCAACGTGCGCGATTGGCTCTACGTCATCGACCACTGCACTGCGATCGACGCCGTCATCCGTCGCGGGCAATCGGGCCGCACCTACAACATCGGCGGCCACAACGAGATGGCCAACATCGACGTCGTTCACCTGCTCTGCGATCTCGTTGACGAGTTTCTGCCCGGGCAGGGTTCGAGGCGGGAACTGATCACCTTCGTCACCGATCGGCCCGGCCATGATCAGCGCTATGCGATCGATGCTTCGAGAATGTCCGACGAACTGGGATGGAACCCCTCGGTGACCTTCGCCGAAGGTCTGCGCGCCTCGGTCCGCTGGTATTTGGACAACGAGGCATGGTGTGCGGAGGTGACCGGGGATCAGTATGACGGGGAGCGGTTGGGATTGAAGTAGGCGGGGGATTCTGCCGCCGTCTCTGAGACTGACGCGGTCGCTGTCCACCGCCCCTCCGGGGAATGACCTCGGCATTGACGGCGTTGGCCGAGATTCGATCACTGAGGCTCTCGCCGTGGGTTCCCGCCATGGCGTTTGCGACGAATTTGATAGTTGCTGAAGTTTCTCAAAAACGCCATGGACGGAGCACCCCGTCGGGGAAAGGAATACGCGTTGTATGGCGGTTGGGTTGCACCAGACCACGACCGCGTCGGACTACATTGAAATCACAAGCGTGTATTGCTCTGGTGTCAGGACTTTTTTGGTTTCATAAATACACTTCAGATGGATTTTGGTGGCCTGGGCCTTGTACCCGGCGATCTCATCAACCAGGGCCGAAAGCTCTTCCGGTTTTGCGCCTGCCAAGATTTTGTCGGCCACTTCGTGTTCCAACGGGGTGATTTTCTTCTTGAGCTCGGTGACAGCTTTTATTGTTTCTTCACGAATTTCCAAGAGCTGCACTTTTTGTTCTTCGTTCAGGTTGAGATCCGGATTGTCCCAATTGCTTTGGATGGTCCCCGTCAAATGAGGCATCATGCCCAAAATCAAAAACGGCGGCTTTGGACCTGCCTGAGCAAATGTTACCGAGATCAATAGACCGCAAATAATCAGCATCAAATTTTTCTTGAACATCAGTGACTCCTTCATTCTAAACTGAGAGCTGAGAGCTGACAGCTGATAGCTTCTACTCTATCCCTCGTTCGAACATCGCATATTCCCGGGTGACCTGGGCCTTGCCGCCGTCCCAGCGTTGGGGTGGCGCGTCCGGGCCCATCAGGCAGTGCTGGACGACTGTCTGACCAGCATCGAGGGCACGTTGGTATAGCTCTGCCGCTATCGCCCGTCCCAGGCCGTAACCGTACTGTCCGGGCAGGACCGCCAGGGTCCGAATGTTGAGTGTGTCTGACGGAGCGGCGACCGCGAGACCCAAGCCGACGACGTTCTTCTCCGGGTCCAGGGCCAGCAGGATGTGGTCGGGGCCGATGCGTGTCAGCCACCGATTGTAGATGTCGGCGAACTCCTCGAAGGCGATCGGCGTGACGCCCCAATTGGAGGCGAAAGAGTGCTGGCACAGTTCGTGGAGGCTCTCGATATCTTCCTGCCAGCGCGAGGTGTCGAAATTGCGAAAGGTGTAGCCGCGTTTGTGGTTGAGGTCGCGTGCGGTCTTCACACGGTTTAGTTGCGCCTCGATGTCGGTGATGCGCTTGGTCGAAAAGGTCCGGACCCGATTGAATCCGCAGGCGATGAACAGCTCCGGGTAGTACTTCGGCTGGCGTGGCTCGCCGGGGAACGGCGGGGTATCGAATCCGCCGGTCATGAAACGCCAGCGGTGCCAGATGTCGGCGGCCATCGGTCCCCGGAGGCTCTTGAGCCCTAGGGCCTTGCACCAGTCGGCTGCGGCATCAACCAGGGAACGGGCCGCCGCCCTGTCGTCCTCGCACGTGAAAAGACCGACCAGGCCGATGGGGCCGTGTGTATCGACCAAGGCTGTGTTGTGAAAGGCGCACAGGCGCCCGACCGGCGTGTCGCCTCGATAGGCGACGAAGGCCCTGCAATCGCCGTTGAGGAAATAGGTATTGGTTGGGTTGAGCAGTGCTCGGGTGCCGGCCTGCTCGGCCTTGGCCTGACTGTCAGCCAGGCCCTCGATGCGCTGGGGCAGGGAGAAAAAGTCGTCAACAGGATCTTCTTTCTGTGAAAAGGACAGCGTTCGAATTTCGCTCATGAGACCCTCCCTGGCTCCAATACACCCGCCAGATGCTCTGTAACGGCGTGCGCCGGTCTCATCTTACCGCGTCCTGGACCGATTCGAGAACCGATTTCAGCTTGTGAAAAGATTGACAAGCGGGGTCGTCCTTATAGAATGTGCCGGTCCCGGAGGAGGAGGCGAGCCGTGGAGCACTACGTCCCCATTTTGGTTTACACCCTGGTTGCGATCTCATTTCCGATCGTCGCCCTCTCAATGGCGAAGGTCATTCGAGCGGGGGCGCCGGATCCGGTCAAGGCCGAACCCTACGAGTGCGGCGTCAAGACGCCGACCGTCGCTTTCGACACCCGGTTTTCCATCAGGTATTACCTGATTGCGGTCCTCTTCGTCATCTTCGACGTCGAGACGATCTTTCTCTTCCCTTGGGCAGTGTCCTTTGACCGGTTGGCCCTGTTCGGTTTCATCGAAATGATGGTCTTCCTGGCCATTCTGCTGGTCGGATACATCTACGCCTGGCGGAGGGGAGCGCTCGAATGGGCCTGATTGAAGATCGTTTTGAAAAGAACATCCTGACGACGACCTATGACCTGGTGTTCAACTGGGCACGCCGTTCCTCGCTCTGGCCGATGCAGTTCGGCCTCGCCTGCTGCGCGATCGAAATGATGGCGACGCTGGACTCCCGCTACGACATGGCCCGATTCGGCGCCGAAGTCTTCCGGGGGTCTCCGAGGCAGGCGGACATGATGATCGTCGCAGGCACGGTGACCGAGAAGATGGCGCCGATCGTCAAGCGTCTCTACAGACAGATGGCCGAGCCGAAATATGTCTTGGCGATGGGTTCCTGCGCGATGTGTGGAGGTCCGTACAAGACCTATGCCGTCACCCAGGGCGTCGACCGCATCATTCCGGTCGATGTCTACATTCCCGGCTGCCCGCCCAGGCCGGAAGCGTTGCTCTACGGCCTGATGCAACTGCAACGCAAGATTGACCGACAAACCATCGCCCGCCGGCGGGCTTCATGAGGGGATGCCGACGAGCGACGACAAGCCCACCCCGAACACCGACGAGCCGGTGACTGGCGCCGAGGCCGACAAGGCCGCAGAGATTGCTGCAGCAAAAGCCAAGGCCGCCGAGGAAGTGCCGCCGAAAAATCCCTGGGAAGAAAAACCGGTGGCGCCGACCCATTCGGACGCAATGGACGACGATGACGTGGTGGCCCTCGAGGGCCTGGTCGTCAGTGCCGATCTCTTCACCGGCGCCGTCACGGCAACGGTCGATGCCGAAAAGATCCTGGATGTCTGCCGGTTTCTCAAGGAGGAGCGTGGGTATGCCTTCCTGGTTGACCTGACTGCGATCGACTGGCCTGAACGGGAAGAGGGCCGGTTCGACCTTATCTACTGGTTGCATCGCCACGAAGATTCCAAACGCGTCCGCTTACGGGCGATCCTCGGCGAGGACCAGACGATTGAGTCCGTGGAATCGATCTGGGGCGCCGCCAACTGGATGGAACGAGAAGTCTACGACCTCTTCGGGGTGATCTTCGAGAACCACCCCGGTCTCGAGCGTATCCTGACCTGGGAGGGCTTCAACGGCCACCCGCTGCGCAAGGACTTTCCCGTCGAGGGCATCGATACCGGCGCCGCCATCTACCCGGACGTCTATCCGCCCGGAGGTGGTCCGATTGTGCCGGAAGAAGGAGAGGGGGCATGATGAACGGACCGGAGCGTCCCCTTTTTGATGTCGAAGAGATGGAAATCAGTTTCGGCCCACAGCACCCGGCAACCCACGGTGTCTTGCGCTTGCAGATGAAACTCGACGGTGAGCGCATCGTCGAAGCCAAGCCGATCATCGGCTACCTTCACCGCGGGACCGAAAAGCTGTTCGAGACGATGACCTTCCCCGCGTGCATTCCCCACACCGACCGTTTGGACTACGTCAACGCGGCACACAATAACCAGGGATTCTGCATCACGATGGAAAAGCTCCTGGGCATTTCCATTCCTCCGCGGGCCGCCTACCTCCGCATGATCCTGGCCGAACTGCAACGGCTTGCCAGCCATCTGGTATGGCTTGCAACTCACGCGGTCGATATTGGTGCGATCACGCCCTTTTTCTACACCTTCCGCGAGCGCGATGAAATCCTCGACCTCTTCGAAGAGTACTGCGGCGCTCGTTTGACCCTCAACACCATGAAAATCGGCGGTTTGCCGTTCGAACTGCCTCAAGGGTGGCTGGATCGGTGCGCAAAGTTCGTCGATGCGTTCCCGGCGCATATCGACGAGTACGAGACCCTTCTGACTACCAACCGCATCTGGAAGAGGCGCACGATCGGCGTCGGCGTCATTTCGCCGGAAGACGCGATCAACATGGGCTTGACCGGGCCGCCGCTGCGGGGCTCCGGCGTTGAGTGGGACATTCGCAAGGTCTTCCCCTACGACCGCTACGACGAAGTCGAATTCGACGTTCCGATCGGCACCAACTGCGACACCTATGACCGTTACCTGGTACGGATCGAAGAGATGCGCCAGTCCATTCGTATCCTCCGTCAATGTCTGGAGAAACTGCCCGAGGGACCGATCATGGCCAAGGCGCCCAAAGTCCTGCGTTCGCCCGAAGGCATGGTCTACGGCTCGGTCGAAAGCCCTAAGGGTGAGTTGGGCTACTTCATCGTCGCGACGGAGAAGGGCACGACGCCCTATCGCTGCCGGGTCAGGCCGCCGTCATTCGTCAATCTGCAAGCACTGCCCCAGATGGTCAAGGGATCGCTGGTCGCCGACATGATGGCGGTCATCGGAACGTTGGACATCGTTCTGGGCGAGATCGATCGGTAGGGAGCCATGCCGGAACCCATTCTGCAACTGCTGTTGATTCCCCTGATCAAGATCGTCGTCCTCCTGGTCGTCGTGCTGCTGATCGTCGCCTACCTGACTTATGCCGAGCGCAAGATCCTCGCCTACATGCAGGTCCGCCTCGGACCCAACAGGGTCGGTCCCAAGGGCTGGCTGCAGCCGGTGGCCGATGGACTCAAGCTGTTCGTCAAGGAGGATCTGGTCCCCGGGGGCGCCGAGAAACTGGTATTCATGATCGCCCCGGCGATCGTCATGGTCCCGGCGCTTGTGATGTTCGCCGTCATACCCTTCGGCGAGCCGTTCCAGATAGCCGGCATGACCGTCACGCCCTACCTGGCCGACATCAATATCGCCCTGCTGTTCATCCTTGGAGTTTCCTCCCTCGGCGTTTTCGGCATCATCCTGGGCGGATGGTCGTCCAACAACAAGTTCTCACTGATGGGGGGCTTGAGGTCCGCAGCGCAGATGGTGTCATACGAGATCCCGATGGGCTTCGCCGTCGCCTCGGCGGTCCTGATGGCCGGCACCCTGTCGATGGTCGGTATTGTCGAGGCTCAGCGCGCGGCCCACATCTGGTTCTTCCTCCCAGGCATTTTGGGCTTTGGCATCTACTGGGTCTGCGGTGTCGCCGAGACCAACCGGAACCCCTTTGACCTGCCCGAGGCTGAGGCGGAGCTGGTTGCCGGCTTCCACACCGAGTATTCCGGCATGAAATTCGCTCTCTTCTATCTGGCCGAGTACGCCAACATGATGATCGTCTCTGCGATGGCTGTCGTCCTGTTCTGCGGGGGGTGGTTGCCGCCCTTCCCCAATCTGTTGGCTGGGCTGTGGGCCTTGCCGGTGTTGGCCTGGATTCCCGGTGCTTTCTGGTTTCTGGCCAAGATGTCGTTCTTCCTCTTTTGCTACATCTGGTTCCGCGGGACCTTCCCGCGCTACCGTTTCGACCAGCTCATGAATGTGGGTTGGAAGTGGCTCTTCCCCCTGTCGCTGGCCAACGTCATGTTGGTCGCGCTGGGCGTGCTGCTCTTGAAGGGATAGGAGATGTCAGTGAAAGACTTTCTCTCCAAACTGCTGCTGCCGGAGCTACTCAAAGGTATGGGCCTGACCGGCAGCTATCTGTTCCGCAAAAAAGAAACGGTTCAGTATCCGGAGAAACGACTGGAACCCCAGGATCGATTCCGGGGCATGTTCGGCTATTCGCTGGAGCGGTGCATCGATTGCCACCTCTGTGTCAAGGCCTGCCCGATCGACATTATTTTCATTCGGGACCACACCGAGGTCAAGGAGGTCGAGGGCAAGGACGGCACGATGAAAAAAAAGAAGATCAAGGTGATCGACCGCTACGACATCGACGTCAAGCGGTGCATGTTCTGCGGCCTGTGCGAGGAGGCATGCCCGACGGAACCCAAGTCGATCTGGCTGACGACCCTGAGCTACGAGGGTTCGACCTACGAGCGCAACGAAGGCCTGTATTTTGACAAGGAGCGGCTGGAGTCCTGGGAGGGTTTCAAGGCCTTCCCCGGCGTGCCCGCACCGATCGACGGCCAGAATCCCAGTGACCCTCTGGGAGAAAAACTCAAGGCGGAAACGCCTGAGGAGGGAGCAGCCTGATGGACTTCCTCGTAAGCCACTTTGCGGAAATCCTCTTCTACATCCTTGCGGCGCTGGCGGTGTTGGGCTCTATTGGGGTCATCACCCTGAAGAATCCGGTCCACGCCGCGCTCTCGCTGCTGGGAACCTTCTTTATTGTTGCGGTGCTCTTTGTCCTGCAGCATGCCGAGTTCCTGGCGGCGGTCCAGGTGATGGTCTACGCGGGCGGAATCATGGTGCTGTTCCTCTTCGTCATCATGCTGGTCAGCGTCAAGGGCCTGAAAACTCAGGCAGCCTTCCTCTCGCCCCTGATTCCGGTCGCCGTCATCGGAGCAATTCTGGTCGGCGCTTTGATCGCTTCGGCGGTCCTCCTGGGGGTTTTCGCCACCGGCAACGCCGGTCCCGAGGCCCTGCAGATGGTCGATGGTGAAATCCTCGGCAACACCGAGGCGGTCGGCATGGTGCTCTACACCAAATACCTGGTTCCCTTCGAAGTGGTTTCGGTCGTCCTTCTGGTGGCCATGATCGGCGCAATCGTCTTCGGCCGAAAGGATCGTTTCATCGGGGAACACGAAGGAGAGGTGGGGTCATGATTACCGCCACCCACTACCTGATCCTGTCGCTGATGATGTTCTCGTTGGGTCTGATCGGGGTCATGGTCCGCCGTAACTTCATCACCGTCTTGATGTCGTTGGAGCTGATTTTCAACGCGGTCAACCTCAACCTGATCGCTTTTTCCTTCCGACTGGGTGATTTGAGCGGCCAGATCCTGGCAATCTTCGTCATCACGGTGGCGGCAGCCGAAGCGGCGATCGGCCTGGGCCTGATCATCGCCCTGACGCGAATCAAAGACACCGTGATCCTCGATGACGCCAATGAGATGAGGAGCTAGCCTATGTCCTTTTACGACCTGATCTGGCTTGTTCCCCTGTTTCCGCTGGCCGGCGCGATCATCAACGGTCTGGTGACCCATCAGATGGGGCTGAAGAAGTCGGTAGCCAACACCATCGCGCTTCTCGGTTCCGGTCTGGCCTGGATCTGGGCGTGGGCTGCGGTCTTGCAGTGGTACTTCACCGAAGCCCACACGGTTTCCTATGTCGTCAAGGTCTATTCCTGGATTTCCGGCGGGGATCTGCCGCTGCTCTCCGGGGGTACCGCGCCGCTGGAGATCGCCGCCTCCTTCCAGCTCGATCCGATCTCGGCGGTGATGGTCTGCTTCGTCACCTTCGTCGGCTTCTTGATTCACCTCTATTCGGTCGGCTACATGCACGGCGAGTCCGACAAGGCCTACAGCCGGTACTTCTCCTACCTCAACCTCTTCATGTTCTCGATGCTGACGCTGGTGCTGGGTTCCAATCTGCTGGTGCTCTTCGTCGGGTGGGAAGGCGTCGGTCTGTGCTCCTACCTGCTGATCGGCTTTTATTATGAGAAGGACTGGTGCGCAGCGGCCGGAATGAAGGCCTTCATCTTCAACCGTATCGGCGATTTCGGTTTCCTGTTGGCGATCTTCTTCACCTTCGGCTGGTTCGGCACGCTTGAGTTCTCTAAGCTCTTTGCGCTCCTATCGCAACATCACGGTGACGCCCTGGTCGGCTCCGCCACCATCATCGGCATCCTGCTCTTCGTCGGTGCGATCGGCAAGTCCGCGCAAATTCCACTCTTTGTCTGGCTTCCGGACGCGATGGCGGGACCGACGCCGGTCTCCGCCCTGATCCACGCGGCGACGATGGTCACCGCAGGCGTCTACATGGTCGCCCGCTGCAACTTCTTCTATCAGCTCTCTCCGGAGGCCATGCTGATTGTCGGCATCATCGGTGGTGTGACGGCGGTGTTCGCCGCGACCATCGGCCTGGTACAAAACGACATCAAAAAGGTTCTGGCCTACTCAACGGTTTCCCAGCTGGGATACATGTTCCTGGCGGTCGGCGCCGGCGCCTACATCGTGGCGATCTTCCACGTCGTCACTCATGCCTTCTTCAAGGCCTGCCTCTTCCTGGGTTCCGGATCGGTCATCCACGCCTGCGGCGGCGAGCAGGACATGCGAAAAATGGGTGGTTTGAAGAAGTACATGCCCAAGACCTACTGGACCTTCCTGATCGCGACGATCGCCATTGCCGGCATCCCCCCGCTGGCGGGCTTCATCTCCAAGGATGCGATCCTGGCCAAGGTCTTCGAGGGGGGATACACCAACCTCAATCAGTTTGGGAATGTCTATTACCTCTTGTGGATCCTCGGCCTCGGCGGTGCATTCCTGACTGCCTTCTACATGTTCCGCCTGGTCTACATGACCTTCTTCGGCGAGTTTCGCGGTGGCGAGGAAGCCGAGCATCACCTGCACGAGTCACCGTGGACGATGACCTTGCCATTGCAGGTGCTGGCCTTCCTTTCGGTGGTCGGCGGTGTGCTGATCGGTTTCCCGGGCATCTTGTTTCATAAAGAGAACTGGAATTTCATCGAGGGCTTCATGGGCCCGATGATCCTGGGCGCGAACGGCCACGGGGCCGAACACGCCGGTGGCCACGCGGTCAGCTTCGGTCTCGAATGGGCGCTCGTATTCCTCTCCGTCGCAATTGCGGCCGCAGGAATCGTCCTGGCCTACCGCTGGTACAAGAAAGACCCGGAGTTCTCGGCGCCGAGGGCTCTTGCCGAGCGCTTTCCATTCGCCTACAAGCTCCTGCTCAACAAATACTGGGTGGACGAGCTGTATGACGCGACCATCATTCGAGGCACCGTCGCCCTGGCACGCTTCTTTTGGGAGTTCGACGCCCGCGTGGTCGACGGTGCGGTCAACGGCACCCGTCACGCGACCGTGGCCTCCAGCTTCGTTTCCGGCGTCTTTGACCTCAAGGTCATCGACGGCATCGTCAATCTCATCGCTACGATCAACCAGACGGCAAGTCGATATTTCCGCCGTCTGCAAGTGGGCTTCACCCAGGGCTACGCCATGGTGATGGTCTTCGGTGCGGCGCTCCTGCTGGCCGTTTTCTTTATTTCTTTCTGAGGGACGGGGTAGAACATGGAAACCCAGTACGCTTACCTGCTGAATCTCATCTGCTATGTGCCGCTCGCCGGCGCGCTGTTCATCGTCTTCTTCCTCAACAAGGAGAATGTGCGCGCCATCAAGATCACGGCGACGGTCGTGGCAGGCCTGGACTTCGTCCTGTCCGTCCCCCTGTGGTTCCTCTACAACACCGGGGGCACGGAATTCCAGTTCGTCACCAAGTTGGATTGGATTCCATCGGTCGGTGTCCAATATTTCTTCGGGGTTGACGGTTTTTCCGTCCTGCTGATTCTGATGACGACCCTGCTGGGTTTGATTGCCATCTATTCTTCGTACACGGCGATCACCCACCGCG
>DAOWGJ010000077.1 GCA_030637505.1 Holophagae bacterium | reverse complement strand
GGCGAACCTGGCTCCGGGTTGGCAACTCCCGATCCAGGCCCTTCGAAAAACGAGGAAATGCCTCAGGTCTCAGGTTGCAGGTCTCAGGTCCCAGTTCGAGGAGCGCGTTGTGTTTCCTGAAACCTGGTACCTGCGACCTGGGATTTCTACTTGCCGGGCCGGCCGGGTCCCTCTTGGTTCCGGCTCCGCCGGGCCGGCCCCCCCGGCATCAATACCTGTCATTTCTGGCCTTGCTCCAGGGTGCCCTGTATGATCGGGGCATGTTGGATTTCTGTCATTCATGGTTGCCATTTATCTACCAATATGGGTTGGGCGGAGTGATCTTCATCCTCGGGATCATCTTGACCCTAAAGTCGGGGTCCTTTAGCCCGAAAACCAATCCGAAGCATAAGAAGTGGCTCAGTATATTGATTCTGGGCTTCGTCTGGTACCTGGTCATGCACGGGGCCTGGATCCTCGCCGCTTTGGGTTACGAAGGCTGGGCGGCGGCCGGTGGAGTCGTGATGATGGTGTTGGCCCTCCTCGCCACATGGTTGACATTTCATCGTACGAGCGGAGTTGCGTGATGGACGGAGTGACAACAGTTCACAGCATCGGGAGTTCCATCGACTGGATCGTCATGATCGTGTACTTCGCCGCGATCATGCTGTTCGGACTCTATTTCGGGCGCTACACAAAAACGACCTCCGACTTTTTCTTTGGAGGTCGGCGGTTCGCCTGGTGGCTGATCACGATGTCAATTGTGGCGACCGGAGTCGGGAGTCACAGTTTCGTCAAGTATTCGGCCAAGGGTTTCGAGCACGGAATGTCCTCCTCGATTACCTACCTCAACGATTGGTTCATTATCCCCTTCTTTCTCTTCGGATGGCTGCCGATTGTCGTCTATTCGAGGATTCGCTCGATTCCGGAGTATTTCGAAAAACGATTCAGTCCCTCCGCACGCTTTCTGGCGACCATCCTGCTGTTGCTCTATATGGTCGGCTATATCGGGATCGGCTTTCTGACCCTCGGAAAGGCGTTGATTCCCATGCTGCCGGAGGCCTTCCACCTGGGGGCGCTGACTATTCCTGTGACACTGATGGGCGCCATCATCGTCGTCGCCATCGTCACAGGCATCTACATTACCTTCGGTGGACAAACGGCGGTGATTTTCACCGACTTGGCGCAGGGGGCGATCCTGCTCTTCGCCGGGTTGATGCTCTTTGGACTGGGTCTGGCGTATCTTGGAGGGTTTCACCAGTTTTGGGATCTTCTGCCCGTCAGTTGGCGATTGCCGTTCCCGGATTTCAACAAGCCTCCGGGTTTCAATTTTGCCGGGATCTTCTGGCAGGACGGGATTGCTGGAACGGTCGGATTCCTCTTTCTCAACCAGGGCTTGATCATGCGGTTTATGGCCTGTAAAAACGTCGATGAGGGACGGAAGGCCGCGGCGGTCAACATCCTTCTGGTCATGCCGCTGTCGGCCATCGTCGTTGGTGGCGCCGGCTGGATCGGGAAGGCCATCAGTGTGGCCCATCCCAACGTCCTGGCCCCAAACACCTCGCCGGATCAGGTCTTCGTCGTTGTCGCGAATATCATCGCCAGCCCGGGGGTCTTCGGCTTTGTCATGGCCGCTTTAGTTGCTGCACTGATGAGTACCGTCGATACCCTGATCAACGCGACGGCTGCCATTTTCGTCAATGATATCTATCGGCCGGTCAAGCAGTTGTTGAGGGTTCGTAAGGCCAGTGCCCGACAACGGGATCGGGAGGAGCTATTCGCCGCCAGGGTAGCCTCGGTCGGTATCACCATCCTCGGTGTGGTGGCGGTTCTGGCGTTCAAGAACTTCCCGACGGTCTACGAGGCCCATGGGTATTTCCATTCGACCCTGACGCCACCTCTGGCGGTGGCGGTGTTCCTGGGGATCTTCTGGAAGCGTTTCACGCCCGCGGCGGTCATTACGACATTCCTGGGCGGTGTGGCCCTGATGATCCTGGGCGCCAGGTATCCCGGAATTCTGATTGCACCCTTCGACCATGGAATCGCGATGAATCCGGACCATCCCTACTCCTACATCAGGGCTTTCTACAATACCGTCGTCTGCTCCGGCGTCGGCGTTTTGGCCGTGTGGACGACAGCGTGGCAGCGGAGTTTTGCTTCCAGGGTCAAGGATCGAGCCGGGGAATCGAAGGTCCTCGTGGCGCTGGCCGCCGTCGGGGTTGCGGCATTCCTCGTCGTCGTGATGGGCTGGGGGAGCTTTGGGGTGGAGGTTGCCGCAGCGGCGCTGGTTGTTGTCGTCATTCCCCTGGTGGTGACCGCAACGACGCCCTATGACGAAGAGGAGAATACGCGCGGTCTGACGGTGTGGTCGATTGACGTCGCAAAAAGAATGTTCAAGGGCGGCGAGCCCAACGAATTCGGCGGTGAGCCGGCGCCTGTTGCGTGGAAATTGATCGACGATGACGGCAAGGGGCAGGTGTACCTTTCGGCAGGAGACATGGAGACACTGAAGGCTTCGCCGGGCGATCTGGTCTATCTCTGTGATCGTCGGGCCTGGCTCGGTGGCTTGAAGTCGATTCACTCGGTCTTAGGGCAGCCTCATGACCAGGGCGGTGTTGTCTTCGTCAATCAGTACCAGGCCGAAAGCGGGTTGTTTTCCGAAGGCCGAATGCTGGTGGCGAACAAGGAGTTGTAACCAGCCCCTCTCCACGAGGTCGAACCCTTGGTTCGCCGACCGGTATGCAGAAATGTCCATTCGTAGGGGCACGGCACGCCGTGACCCTGCGAAACGGATATGATGGCGACCATGTTGGGGAACGAGGTGCATGGCGACACATCGACGAGGGCCGGACTCTACGTTCACGTGCCCTTCTGCTCGTCCATCTGTCCCTATTGTGATTTTTCAGTGACCCTGGCTGGGGAGCCGCGGCGGGCTCAGTGGGAGCGGAGCCTGCTGGACGAGGCCGCAATGTATGCCGGCCACGGGTTAGAATTTGACACGGTCTATTTCGGTGGCGGGACGCCGTCGGCATTGAAGATCGACCGACTCGCACGGGTGGTGAACGGGCTGACGCAGAGGCTTCAGATTCACTCCGACGCGCGGTTCTTCATCGAGGTCAACCCCGAGGATGTGAAGCCGGAGTCGACTCGGGCCTGGCGGAGTCTCGGCTTTTCCAGCGTCAGTGTCGGCGTGCAGGCCCTCGACGACCCTGCGTTGGAGTTTCTGGGTCGGCGCCACACGGCGGATCAGGCGCGCCGATCGGTCACAGATCTGCTGGGAGCGGGGTTTGACAACGTTTCGCTCGATCTCATCTTCGGCCTGCCCGGGCAGACACGCTCTGGGTGGTCGGGTCAGCTGCGTGAGGCAGCCCGCTTGGGCGCCCATCACCTTTCATGCTATCAGCTGACGATTCACCGGGGCACGATCTTCGGTAAGCGCAAAGAGGCCGGGTTGATGGGGGAGATGGGGGAGTGGCCCCAGGCTGAGTTGTATCGGCTGATTCATGAGGTTCTGGGAACGGCGGGCTTTGAAGGCTACGAGGTGTCGAATTTCGCGCTTCCCGGCCACCGGTCGGCTCACAACATGAAGTACTGGACCGGAGTGCCGTATTTGGGATTGGGCCCCGGGGCGCACTCTTTCGACGGTGCGGCCAAACGGTGGTGGAACCGGAGGAAAGTGCGTTTATGGCAGCGGGACATCGAGAGGGGATGCTGTCCGGTGGAAGGCGAGGAGACACTGACCGAACGCCAACGGGCCCTCGAAACGTTGATGCTCGGTTTGAGAACCGCCGACGGCGTTGACCTGGCCTCCCTGGAGAAACGGTTCCTGGTCGATGTGATCCGATCCAATGCCGTCACCATCAGCGACCTCGAGGCCGAGGGGCTGATCAGCCGTCGGGGAGATCTTATTGCACCAACACCAGCAGGCATGGCGGTGGCCGATGCGCTGGTGCGGGCGATCTTGATCGAGGAGGTAGAACCAGAGCCCGTGCCCGTTATCGTTCCCGATGTGAGAGGTTAATCCGATCCATACCTATCACTTTCAATCAGAACAGCCGCGCGCCCTGAAGGACGCGCCTACATCGATCTCACTGCTTCTTGGAGATTTAGGATTTGTAGGTGGGTCCTTCAGGGCCCGCAGTCAGTTTTTGGTTCAGCCTGCGCCGGGTTACGATCAACACCATGAATAGTCGGCGGTTTGTCCGCGTATGGGCTCTGTGGGGCGGGATCTACCTGATCCTGGCCGTCATCGGCCCAAACGGGTTGGTGCCGGTTCCGACCTGGCCGGTGGTGTCCCAGCACCTGTTGCAGGCTCGAGCATGGCTGGGTCTGGACATCACAATCCCTGGTGATAAAGGAGAGGCCGGGCGCGTGATCTCGGTTGGACCTCGTCTCGATGTCACTCCCTATTTTCAGTATCGGGTGGTTAGGGACCCGCGGGAAAATATTCTCGTCAGCAATTTGGCGGTGGGCCTGCCGGGGCCGGAGAATATCCTGGTGCCGGCGCAGGATATCCCCGGCGCCGATTCCGATCCTCGAATGGTCGAGGCGATGCTCTGTTATGTCGGCTTCCCGCCGGGACCCTCTTTTCTCCTGACGCCGCTGTTGGCGATCCTCCGCGGCCTGTTGGTGACTCAGTGGCTTGGGGCGTTGTTGGGTGGCCTGGCGGTTGCCGTGGTTGATCGCCTGATCGTTGCCTGGGTAGCGTTGTTGGGCCTGTCTGGAGGCAGACCTTCGGCCAACGCGCTGACCGCCTTGGCCGGCGCCGGAACCCTGTGGATCTGGTTGGCGCCTGACGGGGGACCTTTTTGTTCTCCCAAACGGTCGGGGTGACCTTCCTGACGCTGGCGTTGGCTCTGGTCCGGTCCGGACGTGGCTGGACCGCGGGTCTGGCTTTTGGGCTTGCGATCACCAGCCGTCCGGGGATGCTCGGCGCCCTCCCCCTGCTGTTGGCGCTGCACCTGTGGCATGAGCGGGGTCGCTCGTCCGGGTTGCGGAACGCGGTGGGCAAGGGCCGCCTGATGCCGTTGATGGCTCGAATGCTGCCGTTGATGATCGGTCCTCTGGTTCTGGGCGGGACTGCCCTGGTGTTCAACGCCCTCCGCTTCGGCTCCTTGTTGCAGTTCGGTTACCGCTTCATGCTGGTGCCGCCGTTTCTTCGGGAGCGCCTGCTCGAGCACGGTCAAATGTCGTGGGCCTACCTTGGTCGCAACCTCTATTTTGTCGGTTGGCAGCTGCCCCTCGCAGTTCGGGACGCCGCGGGTGATCTGGTCTTTCCGTTTCTGGCCAGTGACCCTCAAGGCATGGGCTTGATCTGGGTGACGCCGGCTTTCGTCGCGGTCGTGGCGGCATTGTGGGCCAGGGGTCGTTACGAGGCACGAATGCTCTTGGCGGCGTGGACCTCGCTGGTGCTGTGTTGCCTCCCGGGCCTGCTTTACTACAACACCGGCTGGGTGCAGTGGGGCGGACGTTTCCTGATGGATGCCTGGCCGATCTGGTTGATGCTGGCGGCCGTCGGTCTGAGGCGGCTCCCGCCGGGGCTGTCGATGGTGTTGATCGTCTTGTCGGTGATATCCAACCTCTGGGCCGCTCTGCTGGTTGCCCTGCGGGTGTGGCCAGGCTGCTTTTCGTAACCTACAGGTGGGGTTCGGGGATCAGGGAAGAAGACTGTGAACGTCCAACGTCCAATACCAACGTTCAACGCTGAAGGAGGAAGCGCCGGGCAGAATAATCTATTCTTCTTCTCTTCTTGTCTTATCTTTGCGTTCTTTGCGTCTTGGCGGTTCAATTGCCTTCTCGTTCGGCCTCTATGGATCCAACCCCCGGGCCAGACGGTCAAGCGTCGATTCTCGGTGGGCAGATGTTGCCCCGAGATCGTCGACACGTTGACCGCGGCCGTTGCGGATCGTGACTGCTCGATCAGTGATGTGGGCGAAGGAATCGATCTCGTGGGAGACGACGAGGATCGTGGCTCCGATTTCACGTTTTTCGACCAGCCACTCGATGATAGTGAAGCGAAAGGCCCGGTCCATGGCTTCCAGCGGTTCGTCGAGCAAGAGGCACTTTGGCTCCCCGATCCGTGCCGCTGCAAGGACCGCCCGGCGCCGCTGTCCCATCGACAACTCTCGGACCGTCCTGGAACCGAGATCCATCATGCCGGTCCATTCAAGTGCCGCCTGAGCGGCCGCGATCGGCTGCTTCCGAAGCCCACAGACCATCTGAAGGATTTCGCTGACTGTGGCATAGGGGCTAAGGTCCGGTTGCTCGGGGAGGTACGCGAGATTTCGGCGGGCCGCCACTTCGTCCTGCCACAGATCGTGGCCGTGAATCCTGACACTGCCTGTCCGCGGCATCTCAACACCCGCAGCGATCTTCAACAGTGTGCTCTTGCCGCATCCATTGGGGCCGAGGGCCAGCGTCAGGCCGGATGGCAGATTCAGGCTGACTTGTTCGAGTACATCGACGCCTTGGAGGTAGCCGAAACTGACACCGTCGAATTCGATCATTGGTCGCTCCACGAAAGGCTGTCGCCGGTGGCGAGGTGATGGAGTTCATGCCACCGGCTGACGTCTTGACTTTGATCATCGCGAACCGCGGTTCGATACGCCAGAGGGGTCAGCATCGCGACCACAAGTGCAGCCCAGGGCCAAACGGCGGTTGCCACCGCAACGAGACCGCCTTCGAGCAGGATTGTGCCCGAGGCGCTGGTGGGTCGGCCCGGCGCCTTTCGGACCGCGGAAACGGAACGGAAGGCGCAGAACGGCATGACAGTGATCAGGGCGGGGGCGGCGTTGAGGTCAAAGATCCCGGCCGCAATCAGGGCCGGGACAGCGGTGGCGCCGAGAATCGCCGAATCGAAAGCAACCCGGCGCCCGGAGGAGAAAGGAAGGGATCTGACCCAAGGCCATGGTGGGCGCCGGATGACCAGGGAGTCGGCAGCGACACTGAGGGCCGCGATCGCTGCGGCAAGTCCGGCAAACCTGATGGCGATTGATTCTTGGATTGGCGACAAGGTGTTGTTGTGGAGGAAGAACATCAGGGGTACGAGCACCAGTATCGAGGAACCGGGGCCGGAAAAATAGCGAAGACCGAACGCACGAAGTGTCATTCTGACCCAGGATGCGTACCACCGTGAAGTGGTGGGGGTCCTGCGTCTTGTCCGGGTTCGATTGATCGGAGACCTCACCGGGCCCGCCGTCAGGTCTGAGATTGCCAGGAATACGATGCCGATCACGAAGGTCAATGGCACGCCGTAAACCGAAAGTGCGCCTGCCGTGAGGGCAAGAACCCGTGACCCGGGCCGGACCGACAAAACCGAAAGGGCCGAGGCCCAGGTCACGACCGGCAGGGCGGCAATCCGTAG
>DAOWGJ010000403.1 GCA_030637505.1 Holophagae bacterium | reverse complement strand
TGCTTCCGGTTCATGTCGTAGGCGACGGCGTGGCAGATCAGACAGTCGATCGCTGATTTTTCGACTGCCAGGGTCCGGTACAGGGGCATCATCTCGCCGAGGGGCGCTTGATATTGACCACCGATGTGGCATTGGCCGCAGCCTTCACTGAGGGTGCTGCCGTCGGCGGTCGTGACGGTCTCGGCCCATGCGGTCATGGCGAAAGAACCGGGCTTGGGGCAAGGCCGGTTCAGCTTGCCCATGGCGAAGTTGTCGGCCTTTTCGCCGTTGAAACCCCAGACATTGGGGTGGTCGTTGGTAAAGAACCGATAGTGGGCGGAGTCGGTCAGATTGCTCATCAAGTCGACCGATTGTTCCTGGCCTTCTGCGTCAACGTATTCGAGTGTCTCATGACAATTCAGGCATGTGGCCGGTCCGTCGTAGGACAGAATGCCCTCTTCTCGGAAAAGCTCGACATGGTTGAAATAGGCGGCCGACAGTGGGAATTCGAGTTCCAGGGCGGTAACGATGGCCTCGAATTCATCAGGAGTGACAGGGGATGACACTTGGGGTATGGGGCCCGGCCTGCTGTCGGCAGGCATCATGGCATTGATCAAATGGGACCACGAGAATCCCGCTATCAACACAACAAGCAAAAGAATTGTGATTAAAACCGGACGCCAACTGCGGAATTGAGGCACGGTGACTCCTCGTCCTGGATCGGGGCTCAGTGGTTGTCAGGATTGGAGGTCGTGAGCGACAGTGAATCCCTCTTTACGCCAATCCACGAAGCAACCATATCACCTCTCTTGAGCCTTTAGGGCATAGGCCTGCAGGGCAATCGAGAAACAGTGAGATCGATGTAGGCGCACGGCTGTTCGGTGCCAAACCGCCACTCGGTGGAGCCAACCTGATTCAAGGGGATAGGTATGTTGCGGGTTCGTGCTTCTGGTTCAGACCGGAGAGTTCTCATCGATCCAGCGGTCGACCTGGCGCCTTATGACCCGGACATGGTCAAACGTCGTGCCGCAACAGCCTCCGATCACGGTGACGCCGAGTTCCAAGAGAGCCGTGATTCGGTCGCTGAAGAACTCCGGATCCTCCGGATACACTACGCCATCGGCGCCTGCCGCAGGCAGGCCCGCGTTGGATTGCACGACGACGGGGACTGAGGCGAGCCGCACGAACTCGGCGGCGATCGACACCATCAAGTCGATGCCGTTCCCACAGTTGGTGCCGATGATGTCGGCCCCTCTGTCACACAGCCCGACAACAGCAGCCTCAACCGACACGCCCATCATCGTGAAGAACCCTCGAGGAGTTTCCTCGAAGGTCATGCTTGCCGTCACCGGCAACCCCGGCGCCTCGAGGTGAGCTGCATCGACGGCGAGGCCGGCCTCCACGAGGTCGGTCATGGTCTCGATACAGATAACGTCGGCGCCTCCCTCTGCGAGGGCCGCCACCTGGCGCCTGAAACCATCGCCGACGACGCCGGGATCCGCGTTCCCGTACGGTTTCAATATCCGACCGCTCGGGCCCACCGAGGCCGAAACCAATGATCGGCCTGCACTGACCTTCGCGATCAACTCTGCTCCCCTGCGGTTGATTTCGTGGACCCGCTGTTCGAGACCGTAGCGTTCGAGAGCGAGGGGTGAGCCGCCAAAGGTGTTGGTCGTAATGAGGTCGGCGCCGGCCTCGATATACCGGGTTGCGATTTCCACCAAGACCTCTGGGTGCTCGAGGTTCATCGCCTCGAGGCTGGCGCCTGGCCCTGGGCCTCGGGCCATCAACTGGCTGCCCCATGCGCCGTCGCCGACAATGATTCCACCGGCCGCGAGACGTTTCAGCATGCTAGAGGCCCGGCCGGGCCTCAAGACCCCGAAACAACGCGTCGACTGTCTCAACGGCACTCGCGGCGTCGTAGGCGAAGGCGTCGGCGCCGATCTCGAGGGCAAACTCCCGGGTCACCGGCGCCCCGCCGACCAGGGTCTGGACCTTCCCGGTGAGGTTCCTCTCGTTGACGTGACGAATGACGGCGCCCATTGCCGGCATGGTGGTCGTCAGCAGAGCCGACATTCCGATGACCGGAGCTTCGTGCTCGAGGGCAGCATCGACAAAAAATTCTGGACCAATATCAATGCCGAGGTCCACGACCTCGTACCCTGCTCCGCGCAGCATGATCCCGACCAGGGTCTTGCCGATGTCGTGTTGGTCTCCGGCCACGGTCCCCAGGATCACCGTGCCCCGGGGCTGCACGTCCTCGTTCGCGAGGAGCGGTTCGAGGAGTTCCAGCCCCGCGTGCATGGCCCTCGCCGCGAGGAGCACGTCGGGCAGGAAGATCTCGTGGGCCTTGAACCGTCGCCCGACTTCCGCCATGCCGGCCAAGAGACCGTCGTTGAGGATCATTGAGGCCGACAACCGAGCGTCGATTGCCTGATTGACCAACGTCCGAACGTCGTTGTTCAATCCGATCTTGAGGTCGTGGGCTATCCGTTTGAGCAGATCCATTCAAACTCCCTCTCGGTACAAACAGGGCCGGTGATGCGTGCGATGCGCGCCCGGCATTCCAAGATATCGCAATTGGAGCAACACGTGTAGACGGTGTCGAAGTCGTGGATCTCGGGTACGCCGGCTACCAGGACCCCGGACACCGACTTGAGCGGCCGCATCATGCAACCCGCTCCCAAAGACATACCGATCTGCTCCGGTTTGAGGACAGAGAACAGCGCCTTTTGTCCGCTGACGTGCCACCCGCAATAGCCGGGACAGTAGGCCAGGACGGCGGGCGTCGTCGACTCTCGTTTGCGCTCCTCGATGTGCCGTGCGAATCGGGGTTCGAGGCTCTCGACAAGCTCCTCGGCGAGCAGGGAGGCCATGGCGTCTAGCAGAGTCGCCGTCAAATAATCGTGCTCGGAGAACAACCCTGTGACCTTGTCTGTGATGTTCTGCCCCAGGGTGACGGCGAATAGGGCTAGAGCCTCTGACCGAACGAGGACTTCCTCCAAGGGCGTATCCCGGTCGTTCCTTCCGTCGCCGTCGTAGAGCCCGGAAAAGGTGGCGAGGTCAACGGTCTGGACCACGCATCGTGGATGAGCCGTTGCGGCCAGAAACCCATGTGCGGCTTCGAATGATTTTTGGAACAGACCGTTTTCACAGCTTCCATTCGGTGACCCAAGGCGCTGTATCACGGCGACCGGGTCAAACTCGGCTCTGTCGGACCTCAGCTCGAGACATTCCCTCATTGTGATGGCAATCCATCCATGCCGCACTCGCGAGCGGCGCTCATCATCCGGGAACGGAGGTCGTCCGTTACAGAGGCGGCCAGGGTTGGCGGCTCGGCCTCTGTGAGCAGCCGCCGAACCTCGACGGCCGCCCTTTCACCCAGACTGGGTGCGCCCTCCTCGGTCCACCGAGCCCTGCTCGCACGATCGATGGTCGGTCCCGGAAAGCTGATCTCGTCGCGGAGGTGCCTGCGGGTGTGATCGGCGATTAACAAATGCTTGTCGGCCAACAACTCATCGAGCAGCGGACCTGCGGGGAAATCGTCGCGTGGTTGGACTCCGGCGTTGAGCCGCAGAGCCATAGCGCAGATTTCGTGATCGACCATGAGCTTCGAGAGGCTGAAGCAGTTGATGAAGTCCAACATCCCCGGACCGGCGATCTCATCGATCCCGGCGAGCACGGCCAACGTTGCGCCCATCGAGGTCTCCAGCCCGGCCTGGGTATCCAGGGTCTTGGCATCACTGAGAGCGATGTAGGCCTGGGTTGGGAGTCTGAGAAAACGGCCGACCTCGGCGGCGGCGCAGGCGATTATCATGGTTTCGACCGCACCCATTGGGGCGGTTTCGTAGCGGATGTCGAAGATTGCAGGACAACAACCGAAGAGGACCGGCGTTCCCGGGCGGGCGAGTTGTGCGAGGACGACACCACTGAGCACTTCAGCGGTCATTTGGACCAGCGTCCCCACGATGGTCACCGGCGCGATGAAGCCGGCCAACGGGACCGGGACAATTTCTGCCGGAATCCCGGCCGTCGCACAGTCGAGGAGGTTACGCACCTCGACGTCGCCCCATTTCAACGGAGAGGTTGGGCAGCAGGTGAAGAGCGCGAGCGGCTTCCCCCGGAGCGACGAGGCGCTGCCGCGAACCGCCAACAGGAGGTCGAGCATGACCTCGAAGCCGGCGATCGAGAAGGCTCCGGTCACAACTGGTTTCTGGCAGTGGAGCAGGCTGAGGAACAGGCGGTAGCTGTCCGAGATTGTCTCGTCGACATCGGCGGGGATGAAGGCCGTGCTCTGGGATTTGAAGTGGGGCAGCCTACCCATCAGGCCGGCGTACTGGACATAATCTGCGGTGGTCGGCTTCCGGTATTCGCCTCCCTCAAGGCCCAGGATATGGGTGGCGGCTGAGGCGGGAGTGAAATGGATGTCTCCTTTGCCGAGGGTGTGGCTTTCAACCCCATGAACGTGAAAGAGGTCGAAGTGAGCGGGTGCGGTCCTCAATGCCTGATCGACCAGATTTCCGGGAATTTGTACCCTTGAATCTGCCGCCAATGCACCGTGATCGGCGAGAAGAGACAGTGCCTGGGGATCTTGAAGCTCGATTCCCTGGGTCTCGAGTACCTCCCGCGCCTCGGTGACGATTTGCTCGGTCAACTCATCGGTCAAAAATCTCATTCTCGGCTGCATGACACACCTTCCTGGGGTTTGTTATTCCGCCGCCACATTGGGTACAGCGGCACGCCCAGAGCCATGATCCCGAATCCTATCAGGGCGTCCCTTGGGTCGGCCCAGAAGGCGGTGACCAACAGCGCGCCGGATACGAGAACAAAAACCAGCGGCACGAACGGATAGCCGAACGCCCGGTAGGGCCTCGGCAGATCGGGACGCCTCCGCCGGAGGACAAACACGCCGACGCCGGCTAAAGCGTAGAAAAGCCACGAGTCTACGACGACATAGGTGAAGAGTTGGTCGTAGCTTCCGGTCAGCGCGATCAGGGATGCCCACACACCCTGCGCGAGGACGGCGTTCACCGGTGCGCGGTTTCGTGACAATTTTCCAAACGATCTGAAGAAAGCGCCGTCCCAGGCCATGGCGTAATACACCCGCGCACCGGTGAATATGAACCCGTTGAGGGCGGCAAAACACGAAACGACGACGGTCGCAGCCACAAAGGCGCCGCCGAGGCCGCCGAGAACTGCTTCGACCGCATCCGCTGCTACACGCTCCGAAGCTGCCATCGCATCCATCGTAAGGGTCGCCATGAAACCCAGGTTCACCACCAGGTAAATGGCGATCAAGATCACGACCGAGAGGGAGAGCGAGAGGGGTATGAACCGATCCGGCCGCCTGACCTCGCCACCAACAAAGGTGATGCTGATCCATCCGTCGAACGCCCACAACGCCGCGACCAGGGCGAGGCCGAAACCGAGGAATGGAGTGGGGGATTGTGGGATGAGTGCGATGTCGCCTTGCACAGAAGAAGGCGACCCTCCCAGCGAAAGGCACACCACAGCAATCAAGCCCACCATCACCAATTTGGCGACAGTGAATAGGTTTTGGGTCGTGGCACTGGTCCGCAGGCTTCGGCAGTTCCACAGGGTCAGGGCGAGGATCAAAATGATGCTGGCCGCCTTGACCTGAAAGCCGGTCATCGGCACCAAGTATGCCACGTAGGTCATCAACGCCACGGCCACGGCGGCGATCGAAGCGGTCTGAATCACTGAGAATAGGGTCCAACCGTAAAGGTAGCCGAGAAATGGCGTATAGGCTTCCTCGAGGTAAACGTAGAGCCCACCGGCTTTCGGGAAGAGAACCCCGAGTTCGGCGATGGTCACCGCGCCACACCACGACAGCGCGCCGGCCGCGACCCACACTGCGAGTGCCATCGCCGGCGAGCCGGCATCCGCAAGGATGGCGGCGGGGACGACGAAGATCGCTGAACCCAGGATCGTGCCGATGTTGATCATCAGCGCGTCGAAGAGCCCAAGTTCTCTCTTGAGTCCCAGCTGTTGAGTCCCGCGAACCATACTCAGTTGAGTCTAACCCGGCCTTCTCACCGGTTTTCGAAGCAAAGGGCACTCGCCGGATTTCACATCCTCGCCCGCCCGGCGATCTCAATCGGTGGACGGGGGCCGCCGCAGAACGGTCGCCTGCAAGGCTCACCGTTGTGGTCTGATGGGCGGCAGACACCGTCAAACGACTCAAGGTGCGCCGCGAAGACCAGCAGATCGTCGATGGCCTGTTGTGCGGCTTGATTCTGGGCGTTGGACCCGAACTTCGCCGTCGGAGGGGCGTCGATGTTCTCGAGCAGGAGCTCGAGCGGCCGCCCGTAGCTGACGCAGGTGGTCACCGCACGAAGGTCGATCGAACGCTGGTGTTCTCCACATTCCAACTCTTTGAGAGCCGGGGGTTTGGGCGCGTTGCGAAGGTCGCCGAAGGTCAATGGCGTGCCGTCGTCCTTGCCGGCAATGTGGTTGGGAAGCTCTTCGAGCCGCTCGAATCCGTCGCCACTGCCGGTGTGGCGGCGCCGGTATTCGGCAGCCGCAGCTGCGCATGCCGCGATTGCGCCGGCCGAGGTACCGCCGATTCCAACCAGGTGGAAAATCTCAGCGATCCGACAGATTGAGGGTGGGTAAAGAATTCCGGACGTGATGCCGCCCTTCATAAAGAGGTCGCAGCATCAGTCTGCCTGGTCGTATTCGGGCATCGTGTTCCTCCATTTTCAGCTCGCTTCGAGTGTAACCTCCCTTGGAGGGTCTGAGAGGGGAGAGGGGCCAAGGGGACGGAGAACGTCCAACGTCCAACATCGAACCGGAATGATCGGCAGTGGGGGCGCTCGGAATGGTAATTCCAGGTCCCAGGAGTTCGGAGACAGGGAGGTCGGAACATTTCGGTCTGCTAAGATAAGAAGGACATTTGCGATCAAAAGACCCCGGGGCGCCAGTCGCGCTTTGTGATTGGTGTCAACGAAGCAGGGAGAAAAGGCCATGTGTCTCCGCAAGCTCGCATGTCTCCTCGTCGTGGTTCTGTCACCGGCTCTCGCCTCTGCAGCGCACACCCCTGTGCTGTCGCAAATGGACGGACCAATCACCATTTCCGGCACGGTCACGGGACCAGGGGGGTTGGCGGTGGCCGGCGCCGCGGTGGAAGCCTCTTACCCGTGGGGCAATGCCTCTTCGGTGACCACAGACGCCAACGGCTACTACCAGGTGTCGATGGCGTCTGGTCCCATCTGGTTGACCGTGAGAGCCCCCCTTGATTTGCGAATGGCCGCGTACTTCATCGACGCGGGGTTTCAGGAGGCCGATTTCACGCAGGACTTCCAGCTCGAGGCGGGCCGACTGCTCAGTGGTTTCGTCGTCATGCCGGATGGAAATGCCGGGCAAACGCAGATCGAAGTTGTTTTGCACGCATTCTCATTCGACGCCTCTGGAGAGGATTCGCCCTACGTGTTAAAAACTCTGACCACCTCGGCCGGGCTTTTCGACATCGTCGTCCCGATAGGGGTTTATTGGGCAGGGGTGACGCCGCCCGAGTACTTCTACTCGGTCGAAAAACCGGTCGACCTGCGAGCGGTGGATGTAGACGGCTTCGTGCTCACCTTGAGTGAAGAACTCGTCGATCCCATCCCGATCGACCCGCCCGACACCTCGAAGATCACTTTCGGCGAGATCGACGAGCTCGGCGAAGCCACCGTCACGGGCGCCTCCGGGGCAACTCTGGGGTTGGCGCACGTCCTTTTGGTCAACCTCGGCTCCCTGCACCAGGCCGATACGATCTCGGCTGCCGACGGCAGCTTCAGCGCCAAACTCTTCGCACCATCGGGCTCGGTGGTCCTGATCAAACATGGCGGGCTCCCTGCATCGAACTGGCGGGACCTTGCCAACGGGGTCTCAATGGACAAGAGCGCATTTCCCGGCAGCATCGTT
>DAOWGJ010000096.1 GCA_030637505.1 Holophagae bacterium | reverse complement strand
ATTCTGATTCGCAACCACGGTACCGTCGATGAGGCACGTTTACTCATCACCGATGACCCGGTGTTGATGTCTGACCTCCAGCCGTTCGAAGGTACGGTCCTCTTCGACCCTGACGAGCCGGGGGCCATGGCCGGAGTCAGACTTCTCGGCGCCGACGGTCAAACTGTTACCGGCACGTTGGTCCTCGAGGGGCAGGCGCTCCAGAACGGGTCACCGTTGACCGCTTGGGCCTTTCAACGAGGACTCGGCAAGATCGGGGGCGGTCAGGGGCATCTCCTGGTCACCCTGGCGGTCTTTCTCTTCGGACTCTCGACGGCGATCAGCTGGTCCTACTACGGGGATCGCGCTGTGCTCTACCTCTTCGGCGAGCGGTGGACCACACCCTACAGGGTGGTTTTTTGCGTGATGCACTTCCTCGGCGCCATCTATTCGTTGGAGCTGGTGTGGGCCTTCGGTGACATGGCCCTGGGCCTGATGACCATCCCCAACCTGTTGTCGATTCTGCTCCTGACGGGAGTGGTCAAGACCTGGGTCAAGAAGTATGTAGCTGAGGGCAAGACGGAACCGCCGGAGTGGTAGATGGCTCTCAGCTTAGCTGCTTGCAGGATTCAGTGATAATCGGGCGGAGACAACCTCCGCCCTTTCATTCTCTTCCTCGCCGGATTAATTTATCTGAGCGATTATTGTATGCGCCCAAGCTGTAGGGTGGGCCTTGGCCCACCATCGGGCGCCTCCATTGGTGGGCCAAGGCCCACCCTACGTTCCTCTTCTTTTTTGTGCTTTTTCGTGCCTTTTTGCAAGAGGCTCAGCTGAGAGCTAATCGCTCTACAGCAACGGGGCGCCGAAGAGGCGTCCGTGGAAAAAGATCAGGCAGGCCCAGGTGGCGGTCCCCAGAATGACCATGGGCCAGGCAAATTCGGACAGGACCAACCGCTGCCGCCTGAGAAGGATGGCGGCGAACGGGATGACTGAGGTCTCTCGGAAGAAATCAGCCAACCTGTCGTCCCCCTCCCGCCGTCGTCTCCGGTCCATGTGCCAGGCGCCGACAAGCCCGACGAAGACAAAACAGGCGCCGAAGAAAACGACATCGCTCAGGGCCCCGTTGGCCGCCAGGTGTGCCAGACCGAAACAGGCCCAGCCCATGTTCATCGGGTGGCGGGTGATTCGCAGGACGCCTCGCGCCTCGGGCTTGGCGGGGATCAGGCTGATTGGGCTGGGAGTCGCCAGGGACAGGACGATCAGCAGCACGGCCCCGAACATCAGAATCAGTGCGATGCCGAGTTCGGCCCACCGGGGTAGAACAAAGAGGACCGGCCCCAGGTGTCTGTTGGTGAAGGCGATCACCGCCGCCGGCGCGAAGGTACCGATGGCGATGAAGGAGTACACCACACGGAACTTCAGCGGACCCATTTTTTCTACGAGTTCAGACCGTAGGGGCTCGGCACACAGAGCTATGTGGCTGAATGCAAAGGCCAGCGAAAACGCGATGATGAGGATGAGAAGCATGGGGGCAGTATAGCGGGATCAAGGGGTCGAAGGTCAAAAAGGTCCAAGGGGTCAAAGGGGTCAAAAACACCAGGGTCACCAGGAACATAGCGCGAAATAACGCCCAATTTTCAAACCGTTCTTTGCGTTCCCTTTGCGATCTTCGCGTCTTGGCGGTTCAAATGTGTTTTTGTTCTTTCCGCTGCTTCCGGTTTACGCGCGCTCAATCGGAAAGGCGATGACGTCCTTGAGGTCGGAGGCGCCGGCGGCAAGCATCACCAGGCGGTCAACGCCGAGGGCGACCCCGGCACATGCGGGCATGCCGTGGTCGAGGGCGTCGATCAACCGGTGATCGATTGGGGCCTCCGGCAGGCCGCGTGACCGCCGGATCTCGAGGTCCTGCTCGAATCGCCGCCGCTGCTCTCCGGCATCGGTCAGTTCGTGATAGCCGTTGGCCAGTTCGATCCCGTTGACGTAGACCTCGAATCTTTCTGCGACCGGCGGATCGTCGTGGCGGATCCTGGCCAGGGCCGCCTGGTCAGCGGGATAGTCGAAGAGGAAGGTCGGGGCGTCACGGCCCAGGGTGGGTTCGAGGTGGTGGGTCATCATCAGGCTGAGCCAACCCTCACGATCGAGGCCGGCCACATCCTCGAGACCCTGTTTGAGGGCCCGACGTCTCAGGGTTTCGGCGCTGTCCCGGTGTGGGTCGACCCCCAGTTCGGTGGAAAAAAGTTCGCCGTAGGATCGCCGCCTGGCCGGGGCCGCCCCGAGGATCACCGTGAGCAGGTTCTCGATCTCGTCCATCAGGCGGTGGTGGTCCCATCCGGGGCGGTACCACTCCAAGATTGTGAACTCGGGGTTGTGGAGACGGCCCGCCTCCTGGTCTCTGAAGGCCTTGCAGAGTTGATAGATCGGCCCGGAACCGGCAGCGAGAAGCCTTTTCATCGCGAATTCCGGCGAGGTCTGGAGGTGGAGCCGGGTGGGCCCCCCGAGGCCGGGGATTTCGGCCTCCGTGGCGAGCGTGTGGAGGTGAAGATCGGTCACCGTTGCGCCCGACAACAGTGGTGTTTCGACCTCGAGAACGCCCCTTTCGGCGAAGAACCCACGGACCTGGGCCAGAACTTTCGCCCTGATCTTGATTCTCTCCAGTGAGGCCGCCGGTCGCCAGTCTTCAAATGCCATGAGGCGATGATAGCTGATAGCTGAGAGCTTCCCTCCTACGCTCTCGAGACGTAGGCTCCGGTGCGGGTATCGACCTTGACCTTCTCGCCGGTCTGAACGAAAAGCGGAACGCGGACAACGGCGCCGCTCGTCAGAGTAGCGGGCTTGTTACCGCCCCCGGAAGTGTCGCCCCGGACGCCGGGGTCGGTTTCGACGATTTCCATGATGACGAAGTTCGGCGGCGTCACGACGATCGGGTAGCCGTCCAACAGGGTCACAAGGCAGAGATCCTCTTCGACCAGCCATTGGATCGTATCTCCGAGGAGCTCTTTCGATGCGGTGATCTGGTCGTAGGTTTCCAGGTCCATGAAGGTCCAGTCACTGCCGTCGTTGTAGAGGTATTGCATTTCCGTGTCGACGACATTGGCGCCCTCGACGGTGTCGGAGGCCTTCATCGTGATCTCGTTGACGCGCCCGGTACGGTAGTTCTTGAACTTGATCTTGGTAAAAGCCTGGCCCTTGCCCGGCTTGACGAAATCAGCATCGACGATGACGCAGGGGTCGTTGCCCATCAGGATCTTGAGCCCGACCTTGACTTGGTTCAGGTTGAATGACGGCATGGTGTAGTCTCCTTCTCGTGCGCGCATCATACTCGAACTGCGAGGCTCCCGGCACGAAAAGGATCGAATTGCCGTGGCCGATAGGAGCCTGGAGGGACGAGCTGACGCAGTGTCTTTCCAGCGTGGATGAGTTATTGGGGCGGATCGGGTTGACCCGGGACGACGTTGGGTTGGGGCCGGACGCCGAAGTGGCCGAACAGGCCTTCCGCCTGAGGGTACCACGAGGCTTGGTTTCGCGCATTCGGCCGGGCCGGCCGCAAGACCCGATCTTGCTGCAGATTCTGCCCACCGACTCTGAGACTCGGGAGGCGCCTGGCTTCGTCGCCGATCCGCTGGGGGAGGAGGCCAGGGTTGCCGATGGAGGATTCGTGCAAAAGTACCAGGGCCGCGCCCTGGTCGTCCTCACGGGCGCCTGTGCGGTCAACTGCCGCTACTGTTTCCGGCGGCATTTCCCCTATGAGAGAGCCGGCGATGTCGATCGAGCCCTCGAATCGGTGGCGTCCGATCCAACGATTTCCGAGGTCATCCTGTCAGGCGGGGATCCTCTGGTGCTTTCGGACAGTAGACTCGAGGGGATACTGGCGTCGGTCGAACGGCTGGCGTCTATTCGGAGAATCCGAATCCATACCAGGCTCCCGGTGGTTCTGCCGCAGCGAGTCGACACGGGGTTACTGGATGTTCTGTCGGGTCGCGCAGTGCCCATCGTCGTCGTGATTCATGCCAATCACGCTCAGGAACTGTCCGAGGATGTTCGTATTGCCTGCAGCGCTATGGCAGAAGCCGGCATCACATTACTCAACCAGACGGTACTGCTCGCCGGCATCAACGACGATGTCGAGAGCCTCGTGGCCTTGTCCGAGACACTGTTCGACTGTGGTGTTCTGCCCTACTATCTTCACCTCCTCGATAAGGTTGCCGGAGCGGCGCATTTCGACGTCGGGGAAGAGTGTGCCAGGACCTTGATGGCCGAAGTGTCCGCCCGGCTTCCGGGCTACTTGGTCCCTCGCTTGGTCAGGGAAGTGGAGGGAGCCAGATCCAAGGTCGTGCTGAGTCCCAACCCGCCGGAGCCGGAACCAAAACGCCACAAGAAGAGCAGCCACAAAAAGGCACGAAAAAGGTAGACGAAAACTAAAGCCATAATTACGGGCTTTTTTGGAGATTCTTATCGCCCTCATTGTCTTTCTCTTCATGCCTTTTTGCGCCTTTTTGTGGCTATTTTCCCTCTTCGTGGCATTCCCCTCGAGTTTTGCGGACGGCTACTCCTCCAACCGCACCGGCTCCACCCTCAGGGTCGCAAAGCGGCTCAGGACGACCTTGCCGGGTGGGAGGCCTCGCGGCTTGGAGACATCTCGTGCTCTGGCCTCGTGGACGGCGACCTTGCCGCCCCGTCGAGCCTTGGAATAGCCCGCAGCCAGGGCGGCGGCGAAGCGGCGGGTCTCTCGAGGAAGGCGATCGAGGTTGTCCGGGTTACGAACGACGACGTGGGAACCGCTCTCTCCGGCCGTATGAAACCAAAAATCCTTTGGCGAGGCCAGTTTGAGGCTCAGGATGTCATTGTCTCCAGCGGTTTTCCCAACCAGGACGGTCATCCCGTCCGGTGACACGGCAACTCGGGCAACGCTCTGACCCTGCCAGATTCCTGAATCAGGATCGGACGGCGGTGGAGGTCCGGTGTGCCGGGATCGTGCCATAGAGGGATCATAAGTTGGAAAGGCGGGGCGGGGCAATTCGTCGGACGAATTGCATGGTGTGAATGGCTCAGATTCAGTAGATTCTCATCGGATTGCGTATGCTGGGGCATGGCAAAAGTCAAAAAGGCTCGCACGGTTTTCTCGACGGAGTTGGGCCGGGTATGTCCCCGATGCGGGTGGCCGGAAAAGAAATGTTCCTGTGCCATCGGATCCCAGGAGTCGGTGCCGGACCGCGTGGTGGCCCGGTTGCGCATCGAAAAGGCCGGCCGCAAGGGCAAGACTGTGACGGTTGTGGATTCCTTGCCCAGGAACCAGGACTTCTTGAAGGCCCTGGCCAAGGAGCTGAAAAAGGCCTGCGGCGCCGGAGGGACGGTCGTCGAAAACCGGGTTGAGATTCAAGGAGATCGCCTGGAGCGCCTCCGGGAAATCCTCCGCGCAAAAGGCTGGACGGTGAAGGGCTGACCCGTGGGAGGCAAGAACACAATTGAACCGCAAAGACGCGAAGATCGCAAAGGGAACGCAAAGAAAGGTTTGAGAGGTAAGCGTTATTACACGCTATGTGTTTCTGGTGACCCTGGTGTTTTTGACCCCTTCGACCCTTTGACCTTTCCCCTCTACTGATACCTCGCACAGGGGTTGTCGCCGCCGGTGGCGAGGACTTCGAATTCATCGAGAACCTCGTCGATTCCAAACTGAATGGCCATGGTGATCCTTTCGGTCAGGGCCCGCTCGAGACCGAGGGGGAGGTCATCCTCTTTCAAGGTCTCAATGGCGATCGTGCCCAGGCTTGAAAAGGCCGCGCAGACCTCTTCGACCGAGAAGCCCT
>DAOWGJ010000257.1 GCA_030637505.1 Holophagae bacterium | reverse complement strand
TGAACGGCCCCCCCGTGAAATCGGAACAGCCCCTTGGACGTGCCGACCCACAGGTTCTTCTCGGTGTCTATCTCAAAGGCCCAGACGCTCTCCCGAAAGGCCCCCTCCTGTGGGGACCGGAACCGGGGAAACTTCTTTGGTTTGAGATCCAGTTTATTGATCCCGCCGCCCCGGGTTCCGACCCAGAGGTTTTCGCTCCTGTCGATAAAAAGGGCCCGAACATCGTTGTGGCTCAGGCTCGAGGGGTCCGACTTCCGGTTTTCGAACTGCAGGGTCGTATTGGTCTGGGGGTCGTGCCTCAGGAGGCCGTGAACCTTGGTCCCGATCCAAAGCCGGTTATTCGCGTCCTCGAGCAGGGCGGTACAGGCTGTATCGGCGGTTTGCGGCACGATCTCCCAGCTCGCATCACGGCCCCGGCCTGTCGGCAAACCTCCATGGAGACGGAACACACCCCGCTCGGTGCCGATCCAGATACCTCCGCCCCGCGCGGGCTCGACAACCCGAACCCGACCCGATGCCGGTCCCTCGGTGAACTGGATGAAATCCTCCGATGAGTCCTCGAAGCGACACAGACCCTCCTCGGTCGCGACCCATAAGGCGCCCTCGCCGTCTTCGGCGAGACCCCACACCTGGTCGTTGACGAGGCTCAGGGGCACGTCCGGTTTTTCCCTGAAGTGATCGAAGCCGCCTTCCTTGGTTCGAAGACGATTAAGGCCTCCACGGTGGGTTCCGATCCACAAGGCGCCGCGGGAATCCGCGAAGAGCGATTGAACTCTGTTGTCCGACAGTCCCTCGGGCAAGCCAGGGTCATGATGGAAATGGTCGATATTGAGCGTCTCTGGATCGAGCCGGTCAAGGCCCGCGCCCCAGGAACCGATCCACAGGGCGCCCGAGGAGTCCTCAGTGATCTCGTTGATGTCGCTTCCGGCCAACGAGTTCGGGTCGAAAGGATCGTGGCGAAGAGTGATCATGGTGGAACCGTCGTACCTGCTGAGACCGTCTTCGGTGGCGAACCACAAGAACCCTCGGCGATCCTGAAGAATGTCGTAGACGCTGTTGTGGGCGAGACCCTGTGTCGTATCGATCCTGGTGAACTGCTGCTCCAAATGCAGCTGACAGTTTCCCGGGATCGGCCACGACACCGCCGAAACTGCGACAATCCACAGCCCGACAACCTGAATGCACCGGCCCGACATCCTTGGGTTCATCTCTCAAGTCTAAGTCGTCGGCCGGGGAATGGCGAATCCTCTCCGGATACCCTTCATTCTGCTCTTTGTGCTTTCGGGCCGTCGGGCGGATGGCCGGGCGGCGCCGATGCTGACGGTGATATTCTCCCGCAGCGGTTCCTTCTTCGTTGGTTTTGGTCGATTCGGCCCCTTTCTGGAACTGTTACGATTGACGGGTTCGCCTGTTGGAGGTCACCCGCCCCATGAAAAAAACCGCCATCCAGGCGCCTCGCCGTTCAATCATCTCCCGGTTCCTCTCCGCGATCGAGAAGATCGGCAACACCCTGCCACACCCCGCCACATTATTTGCGTTGTTCGCCTTCGCACTCATTCTCATTTCATGGCTCTCAGCCAAAATGGGACTCTCGGCCGTCAACCCCAAAACCGGCGTCGAAGTGCTGCCGATCAACCTGATCTTGCGCGAAGGTCTCCACTGGATCTTGGAGTCGACCATTGAGAACTTCACCGGCTTCGCGCCTCTCGGCACTGTCCTCGTCGCGATGTTGGGCATCGGCGTCGCCGAAAAAAGCGGTCTGATCGGTTCGTGTCTGAGGTTACTCGTGCACGCCGCACCCCGCCGTCTCTTGACCTTCGTGATCGTGCTTGCCGGTGTGCTTTCAAACATGGCCAGCGACGTCGGCTACGTCTTGCTTGTACCGCTCGGGGCGATCATCTTCATGTCGGTCGGCCGCCACCCCATCGCCGGGCTCGCCGCGGCTTTCGCCGGGGTCTCAGGAGGGTTCAGCGCCAACCTCCTGCTCGGCACCATCGACCCTCTCCTGGCGGGCATCAGCCAGGAAGCCGCCCGCATCATCGATCCCCAGTACACGGTGACGCCGGCCTGCAACTACTACTTCATGGTGGTCTCGACCTTCCTGATCGCAGTGGTCGGCACCTGGGTCACGGAGAAGATCGTCGTTCCCCGGCTCGGCGACTTCGAAGGCGCGGTGGTGACCGAGGACGAGGAATTTCGCAAGCTTTCGGTTGAGGAAAAACGTGGCCTGCTCTGGGCCTTCATCGTCAGTCTCGGCATGTCGGTCATCTGTCTGATCGGCCTGATACCGGATGACGGATTCCTGCGCAACATCGAGACCGGCAGTGTGCTTCACTCGCCATTCATGCATGGGATCGTCACCATCATCTTCGTTGGCGGCCTACTCGCCGGCCTTGCCTACGGCCTGGGCGCAGGGACGATAAAAAACGACTCCGACGTCGTCACCGGCATGAAGGAGTCGATGGAGACCCTGGCCCTGTTCATGGTGCTCGTCTTCTTCGCAGCTCAGTTCGTGGCCTACTTCAAGTACACAAACCTCGGAATGATCTTTGCCATCAAGGGGGCCGAAGTCCTCAAGGCCTCTGGCCTCGGACCGATTCCCTTGATGCTTTCTTTCCTGCTTCTCGCCGCCTTTCTCAACCTCGCCATGGGCAGCGCCTCGGCGAAGTGGGCCTTTATGGCGCCGGTGTTCATTCCGATGTTCATGCTGCTCGGCTACAGCCCCGAACTGGTCCAGGGCGTCTACCGGATCGGCGACAGTTCGACCAACATCATCTCGCCGATGATGTCGTTCTTCGCTCTGATCGTGGCTTTTATGCAGCGCTACGAGCCGAAGGCCGGCATGGGAACCGTCATTGCCACGATGCTGCCGTACTCGGTCTCATTCATGCTGTCCTGGATGTTGCTCCTGGTGATATGGCTGCTGCTGGGCCTTCCGCTTGGACCCGGCGCCGGGCTGTATCTCGGTCAATAAGACGAATCGGCCAGAGTCGTTTCCAGCTCGACGGCGATGCGGGAACCAACCTCCGTCTCCTCATCGACGATAGTGTAGGGCATTGACGGCGGATGGACTTCAGAGGGCCGTTTTGCCATTTGAGTCACATTTTAGGCGCTGAACTCACTGTACGATGCAATTTGTCCCACAAATTGCTGCCGGAGGAAAAGTCCGCCCAGGCCCTCTATAACCAAATGTATTTAGGCTGCTTACAGGAATGAAAAATTAACCCATCCTTCGATTTTGAGACCAAATTTCTTGCCAAACATGCCCGAAACCTGTATAAACTTACAAGTCTCGGAGAAGGTTACCAATGAAGCCTGACATATTCTTGGCATATCACAGCCTATTCACCCGTGAGGAGCTTACTGCTGCCCTTGAGGGGCGGCGCCCCGCAACGCTTGACGCCCACCTGGCACGGTGGCGGCGTCAGGGCCGCATCGACCGGGTCAAGAACGGATTGTACGTTCGGCGTGATCCAGAGGGTGTTGCCGGGCGTCCCTCCCTGCCCGACTTCATCGCCCTCGCTTCCCGCATGGCGCCCGACGCGGCGGTCGCGTACCACACCGCTCTGGAGGCCCACGGGTGTGCCCAGAGCCTTTTTGATCGACTGACCTTCGTTTCCTGGACGAGAACCAAGCCGGTCGAGTTCATGGGTCGCCGGTTGACGCCGGTTCGGCCGAGGGCCCCCTTGCTTGAAAAACACGGTGGTGAGGCCTGGGTTGAGAGGCTGGACCGTGGCGGTTTGGAGGTTCGAGTCACCAGCCTGGAACGAACCACGGTGGATGTGCTCGACCGCCCTTCCCTATCCGGCGGCATCGAGGAGGTGTGGCGTTCGCTTGCCGGTCTCCCGGCAGTTGATCCTGAGGCGCTGCTCAACTATGTGCGGGTCCTGGATAACAGAACCCTGGCGGCGCGGGTCGGCTACTTCCTGGAGATGCGACGTGAGGATCTCGCCATACCCGCGTCGGTGCTCGAAGAGTTGCAATCCTTGCGCCCAAACCACCCCGTCCACCTGGACCGTACACTTGGCGGCAGGTTGAACACAGACTGGCGGCTTATTGTCCCCGAGCAGTTGATCGAAGACCACGAGAGGGGAGACGTGTGATCACCCGCCGCCAGGTAGAGAAGGTTGCTGCGGAGAGCGGCTTTCGTCCCGAATCCGTGGAGAAGGTGTTGCGCCTGTGCGCCATCCTCGGGAGGCTCGACCGTCACCCAACCACCCGCGAGGCTTGGCTGCTCAAGGGCGGCACGGCGCTGAACCTGCTCCACCTCGATGTGCCGCGGATGTCGGTGGATATCGATCTGAACTTCATTGGCGCCATCGACAGGGAGGCGATGTTAGCGGCCCGCCCGGATTTCGAGGCCGCTCTGGTCGCAGTTTGCGAACGTGAGGGCTGTACCGTGAAGCGCACGCCCAACGAACACGCCGGTGGTAAATTCCGTCTTCGTTTCGTCAGCGTGATCGGCGGGTCTCAGAACCTTGAGGTAGACGTGAACTACGTGGCTCGTGTGCCGTTGTTGGGATTCGAGCGGATGACAATCCGGTTTTCCCCGGATGAGTCCATTGAGGTACCGACGCTCCCACTGGTGGAGCTGGCGGCAGGCAAGTTCACGGCGTTGATGCACCGTTCTGCCGCCCGCGACTCGTTCGACGCCGCGAATCTGTTGCGGTTGCAGCCTGGACTGCTGGACAACGAGGGTTTTCGATTGGCCTTCGTCTGCAATATGGCGGGCGGACGAACCGACCCCCGGGATCTCGTCCCGAAGGATCTTGTGCCCGATTCGACCGCCATCAGACAGCAGCTCATCCCTATGTTGCAGGTGGGAGCCGACCAAACGGCGCCCGACCCGGAGGAGCTTCGTGACCGGCTCGCCCGCGAGCTGAATAATGTGGCCGATCGTCTGATCGATTGGTCGCCTTCCGAACGTCACTTTCTCGACCGGCTCCACGACGAAGGAGTGGTGGACGCTGTGATTCTCTCCGGTGACCCGACGCTCCAGGGGCGAATCCGGACGCAGCCGATGCTCCTTTGGAAGGCACAGAACATCCGCAATTTTCGTGAGAGGCCATGATCATCGCCCATGCAATTTGTCCGACAAATTGCTGGCGGAGGGAAAGGGATTCGAACCCTTGGAGACTTGCACCTCACTGGTTTTCAAGACCAGCGCCTTCGACCACTCGGCCATCCCTCCGTGTCGGACCAGCCCCGGATTGGAGCCCGGTTTGGTCAACACTTTACAGGTAACCTGGTAATACGTACAATACCGCTCCCACTCGGTGAGGTGCTGGAGTGGTTGAACAGGGCCGCCTGCTAAGCGGCTGTCCGTGGAAACGCGGACCGCGGGTTCGAATCCCGCCCTCACCGCCATTCGATTCACGCCGCCTTCGGGGCGGCGTTTTTTGGAGAGTTTTATGAGTGATACCGTCAGAACACGAATTGCGCCCAGCCCGACGGGGGATCCCCACGTCGGCACGGCCTACGTCGCTCTGTTCAATTATGCCCTGGCCAAGAAACACGGCGGTCAATTCATCCTTCGAATCGAGGACACCGACCGGACGCGCTCCAACACCGCCAGCGAGGAGATGATCTTCGAAGCTCTGCGGTGGTTGGGTCTGGAGTGGGACGAGGGGCCGGACGTCGGGGGTCCCTCCGGGCCCTACCGGCAGAGCGAACGGTCCGAAATCTACACGGAGCACGCGGAGCGATTGGTGGCTACGGGCGATGCCTACCCGTGCTTCTGCACGCGGGAACGCCTGACCGAGCTGCGGGCTCATCAGCGTGAGAACAAGCTGGCCTTGGGCTATGACGGCCACTGCCGCTCGATTGCGCCTGAAGAGGCCGCGGCCCGGCGTTCAGCCGGCGAGGACCACGTCATCCGGTTGGCGATGCCGGACGAGGGGGAGACCACGGTCATCGATCTCTTGAGAGGCGAAATCCGCATCGACAACGCCCAGGTTGACGATCAGGTCCTGGTCAAATCGGACGGCTTCCCGACCTACCATCTGGCCAACGTCGTCGATGACCACTTGATGGGCATCACCCACGTAATCCGGGCCGAGGAGTGGATCTCATCGCTGCCCAAACATGTTCGCCTGTACGAGGCCTTCGGGTGGGATCTGCCGGTCTTCTGTCACCTTCCCCTGCTGCGCAATGCCGACAAGAGCAAGATCTCCAAACGAAAAAACCCGGTCAGTCTGAACCATTTCCGGCGTGCGGGCTTTCTGCCGGAGGCTCTACTCAATTACCTCGCGCTGATGGGCTGGACGATGCCGGATGAGCGGGAGGAGTTCACGCGCGACGAGTTCATCGACCAGTTGACCCTGGAGCGAATCTCTCTTGGTGGGCCGGTCTTCGATCTGGACAAACTGACGTGGCTCAACGGCAAATACATGCGCGATCTCGAGCCCCAAGAAATCCTCGAACGCCTCAAGACACTGTGGCTGTCCGATGAGTATCTCCTGAAGGTGCTGCCGTTGGCGCACGAGCGAATTGAGACCCTGCAGGATTTCTTCGAATATGCCGCGTTCTTTTTCACCGGTGACGTCGACTACGACGATGCTGCACGCAAGAAGCTCCTGGCCAAAGGGCGGACCGGACCCCAGACGGCCAAGCTCCTCCGACAACTGCTCGAAGACTTCATCGATCCCCTGCTCCAGTGGACGGCCGAGAGCATCGAGGACGCATTGCGCCGGTTCTGTGAGAAATACGAGGTCACGGCGAAGGAGATTTTTATGCCTGTGCGCATTGCCGTCACCGGACGCGCGGCGACGCCTCCCCTGTTCGACACGATGGCGGTCTTGGGCAAGGAGGTCTGCCGCAGCCGAATGCGCCGGGCCATTGAAGTATTGAGGACCATCAAATGAACGAAGAGACGAAGACCAAGGAAGCTGCCGAAAGTGTGGACTTCATCAGGCGGCAGGTCGCCGAGGATTCTGAGGCCGGGGTCAACGAGGGCAGGGTCCTGACCCGGTTCCCGCCCGAGCCCAACGGATACCTCCACATCGGCCACGCCAAGGCGATCTGCATCAGCTACGGCATCGCCCAGGAGTACGGCTTCACGCCCAATCTGCGATTCGACGACACCAACCCGATCAAGGAAGAAGACGAGTACGTCGAAGCGATCAAGCGGGATATCGCATGGCTGGGGTTCGACTGGGGCAGCAACGAATTCTTCACGTCGGATTACTTCGGCCAGCTGTTCGAGTGGGCGGAACTCCTGATCACCAAGGGCAAAGCCTACGTCTGTGATCTTTCGGGTGACGAGATCAAGGCGACCCGAGGGACCTTGACCGCGGCCGGCAGCCTCAGCCCCTACCGCGACCGGTCGGTCGAGGAAAACCTCGATCTCTTCCGTCGCATGAAGGCCGGTGAGTTCCCCGACGGCAGCCGGACCTTGAGAGCCAAGATCGACATGGCGGCGCCCAACCTCAATCTGCGGGACCCGGTGATGTACCGGATCCTGCATGCCGAACACCATCGGACCGGTGGAGACTGGTGCATCTACCCGATGTATGACTGGGCTCACGGCCAGTCGGATGCCATAGAGAAAATCACGCATTCCTTGTGCTCGTTGGAGTTCGAGAACCACCGGCCGCTCTACGAGTGGTACCTCGAAGCGATCGGTATCGAGGGTGGCCCGCGACAGATCGAGTTCGCCCGCCTCAATCTCAGTTACACCCTGATGTCCAAGCGTAAACTCCTTCAATTGGTTGAGGAGGGGATCGTCGGCGGCTGGGACGATCCGCGAATGCCGACACTCTCAGGCCTCCGCCGGCGCGGCTATACGCCGGAGAGTATCCGGACCTTCGCAGAAAAGGTCGGAGTCGCCAAGAGGGACAGCGTCGTCGACATCGCCCTGCTGGAGTGGGCCGTTCGCGACCACCTCAACACCACGGCGCCCCGGGTGATGGGGGTTCTGCGGCCGCTCAAGGTCGTCATCGAGAACTACCCCGAAGATCAGGTTGACGAGTTTGATGCCCCGTACCTGCCCGACGATCCCGAGCGTATGGGCTCCCGCAAGGTCCCCTTTTCTCGGGAAATCTGGGTTGAGCAAACGGATTTCATGGAAGAACCCTTCAGGAAGTTCTGGCGCCTGGCGCCGGGCCGCGAAGTGCGTCTGCGCTGGGCCTATCTGGTGACCTGCACCGGTGTGGTCAAGAATGACCAGGGCGAGGTGATCGAAATTCGGTGTACCTACGATCCTGATAGCCGTGGCGGCAGCGCTCCCGACGGGCGCAAGGTCCGGGGCACAATCCACTGGGTTTCGGCCCGGCACGCACTGGACGCCGAGGTCAGGCTCTACGACCGGCTGTTCAACGATGCCAAACCCGGCCAGGGACAGACCGACTTCAGGGAGAATCTCAACCCGGATTCCCTCGAAGTTCTGACCGACGCCAAGGTCGAGCCCAGTCTGGCCACGGCCGACAGGGAGTGCCGGGTGCAGTTCGAACGCCAGGGCTATTTCATCACCGACATGGTGGACCACAGCACCGACAAGCTGGTTTTCAACCGGACCGTGCCCCTGAGGGACTCCTGGGCCAAGATCGCGAAAAAGGGTGGGGGGTAGGGACCCGCTTTGGCAAAGCCAAAGTGGGCTGGGGACCCGTTTTGGCGAAGCCGAAATGGGCTGGGGACCCGTTTT
>DAOWGJ010000191.1 GCA_030637505.1 Holophagae bacterium | reverse complement strand
TGATCAAGGCTCACGAGACCGCCCAGGCTCGCGAAGTCGAACTGAAGGGTTCTGTTGAGAGCCTCGAAGGGAAGATCAGCGAACTGGAAGGCCGCCTGGAAGAGGGCGCCGGACTGGCTGGTCGCGCCGAAGAGCTCGAGCAACAAAAGGCTGATCTGGCCGGGCGGTTGGAGACTGTAATCTCGATGATCGACAAAGCTCTGGAGTCTCAGCCCTCATCGGACGAGGGGTGACTCAAGAGGCGACTGGCGCGCCGGGAGTAAAACCTGCTCGGTGAGATCGTGATGGTGGGAAGGGCCGCGTTCGACGCGGTCCTTCTGTTGTGTGTGGCTGGGATGGTCGGTCATGCGGCTACACCCAAGAGATGGCTCTCCTTTCATCCCGGCTTGGCCCTTTTGCAGGGGGTGTCCTGGGGACTGACCCTGGTCAGTCTTTCGGTCTGGTTGGCTGGATCGATCGTGGGCACGTCTGCGGTGGGCTGGGTCGTCGGCATCCTGGTGGTGGGTTCGCTCGTGCGGGCTGCAGACTGGGCCCGATTGGTCGTTCGAGCACTGGGTCTCGCGAAACGAAAGGTTAACGCCTACCCTGGTGCGGCCTTGGCCTTGGCGCTTCCGGCACTCTGGAGTCTGCCCTCGCTGATCCTGCCGATCATCGATTCCGATGGGCTTCGGTATCACCTAGCTCTACCGAAACTCTTCCTGCTCGAAGGGGAGATCTTCCTCTATCCCTGGGACGTCGTAGGCGCCTACCCGCAGGCGGCGGAGATGTTCTACCTCCTGGGGCTGCAGATGGGGCCGGCTGAGGCGGCGAAGTGGCTCCATTTTCTTATTGTCTGCCTGGGTGCCGCGGCACTGGTGATGATGGTAGGGGGTCGGCGCTCGGGTGGGCTCCTGGGCAGCTTGGCCTATGCGGCGACTCCCGCCGTGTTGGCCGGCGCCGGCGCCGCCTTCATTGACGGTTTTTCGATGCTCCATATCGCCGTCGCGGTGGTGGGTCTTAAACGAAGGGTGCACCCGGGGGCTATCGGCCTGGCCCTGGCGGGCGCCCTTTGGACCAAGTGGACCGTGGCGCCGGCGGTAGCGGGGTGCTTGGTCGTGGTTGTGTTGGAAGCGGCCAAGGGGCGGAGATGGCGAAGCGCACTTGCGGTGCTGGTGCCGATCGTGCTGGTCCTCGCTCCCGTGGCGTTCAGGAATGCTGTGGCGACCGGTGATCCTTTCTTTCCCATCATAACGGGCCTGTCGCATGGCGAAGTGCCGGGGGTTGATCGGGAATTAATAGAAACGGTTTCACAACGGCACCGCAATATTCCGGGACCGTTGGGTATCCCGTGGAGCACGGCGATCTGGGAGGTGGAGTCCGATGAAATCGTCGGGTGGCATCATCTGCTCGGCCTGGTCCTCCTGCCCCTTCTGATTCGGGATCGACGGGCGCGTCTGGCGGCGGCGCTGGTTGTGCCGTACCTGATCGCGGGTCTCTTCTTTCACCCATCCATCAGGTTGGCGATGCCGATGATCTGGGGGTTGGCCGTCGTCGAGGGCATCATCTTGGATCGCCTCAAGCCGGTCGTCGGCACGGTTCTGGTTCTGGTGATCGTCGTACCACTGCTACCCAATGTTGGTGCTGACGCTCGTTCGGTGGTCGGACCGTTCGTCACTGGAGAACTCAGTGCCGAGGGCGTCGTCGAACAACTGGTTCCCGGCGCGGAGGCTGCCGCCTTCATCAATCGACAGCCAGAGCCCGGAAGGGTGATGGCATTGGATTTTCCGGCGCCCTTCCTCTTCGATCGGGGTTGGGTGGCCGAGGGGTTGGTCAATCGTCCGCCGATGGGGGAGTGGTTGGAACAGACTCAACAGGTGGACGAGATACGCGCGAAGTTGGACCACTACGATGTCCGCTGGATAGTAGTCACCCCTGGCTACGGCGGGGGACAGCCTGAGAGTCTGTTGCCGGTTGCGTCGACTGCGGAAGAAGCTGCGATTATCTTGAATCTCCGGCAGCACCTGGAGTTGGTCTTCAGCGAGCAGAACGTGGATGTTTGGAGGGTGAGGTAGTGAGTCGGGGAACAGTGACGGCGTTGGGATCAGCGACCGCGACAGGTGACAGCGTCCGGGACCGCGTCCGGGGCAGCGGCAGCGACCTGGACCAGCCAACGCCGCCGTGCAAATCCAAGAGCGCCCAACACCCCCAACGGGACGTGCCACTCTTTGCATTGTTCCCAGGGTAACCTACTGTCATACGAACAGTTGCGGACAATGCATAGGGTGGCAATCCCCGGGGAGCGCTTCAGATACTGCATCTCGGTCAACGCCGCAGGCCGCCGAGGTCATTTTCCGGAGGGGCGAGACTCTCCCGGCGTCTGAAACGCACGCCCCTCCGGGAAATGGCCGAGCGGGGGTGCTGGGCGGGACTGAGGTTTTCCGGTGACCCTGAAGCGCCCCCGAAGGCCGGGGTTGGAATCCAGGGGCAGGTACGGTGGACCACGACCGTAAACGGCGACCGACTGACGCTGAACCGGCCCCGAACGCGGCTCACGGTCCCAGCCACGGTTGACGGCCGCGTTTTGGAGACGGGTGATTTCATTGGAGAGGAGCATCTGTGAAATCGGGCCAGAGTAGAATGCCGACATGGCTCTCATGTTGCAGTGCGAAAGGTGGCGGCCGTTTGGACGTGCTGCCGAATCAGCTACGGCAAGATCAAACTTTGTGAGCTTTGTGATACGCGGCACCCAAATCAGAATCTGTGCTTCAATCGTGGTTGCGATGGCTTTTTGTCAGCCGGGTGAGGGCCAAAAACCAGATGTCGTTATGGAGTCACCGTTCAACAAATCAGGGGTTCTAAGAGGGTCTATAGCCAGGTTGGACCATTATTGGTTTCCAGAGAATCAGGAAATTCCTAACCAATTCAAACCAGTCGCCGAGGTAACCGCTTGTGGCAAAAGGTGGAGTCGCTCTAGTTGGATTCCCATCGGTGGCGGCTTATCGGACATTCCTTCAGTTGTTTCCACGATTGAGAATCAGCGGCCTGTTGTTCTGGTTTCGTTCTGGATTCCAACGATTGTTGCGTCACCCGACTGCGGAGTTCTTGACGTCACAATGAGATTGGAGAGCAGGGATGGAGTGGTGATTAGCCTCGGAAATAAGCTGATCACCATTCTCGAATTAAGATCAAAAGAAGATCTCATAATCTCACAGGCATACCGGGAGTATTGCGCCAGCAATGATGTCTGTATTGCGTTTGATATTGTTGGTTTTCAAGAGCGGCAGCTTACTGAGCAGAGATCGACGCTTTCAGGATCGAGAATGGACGAACTCATAGAGGGAAGAACCACCGAGAGAGAACTCTGGAAGGAAATAGAAACCAAGACGCAGCGGCTGGCGCAGAATAGCGAAGTTGCAAAGAAGGTGTTCGTTAGGGAACGCTGTGAACTTAGTCGTTCGGACTATCGTGAGATCTTTTCTGGCCGATTTTCGCATGGTATCCCGGGAGGGCCCAATCTGTTAGATCTTGTGGGTTCTGAGTTGTTCTTTGCTTTCTGTAACCCCAGTAGTGAAGAGAGCAAGCTCAAGGCCGCGGTGTATTCAGGACCAGAGTTCAATAGCCTCATCTCAGAAATGAAGGCATCGACACCGGCATCGGCGACCTGGATCTCCACAACAATGAAGGCATCTAGACAGGGAAAGCCATTTTCCAACCAGGAGTGACGCAATAGCCGAAGCAGCGCTTGCGCAAAGGGGCCAGCGCCGACATTTCGCCATTTTGCTGATCAGGGTCTGATTAACGCTGTTCCGGTTGCCGCTGCGACCCCGCCTCGGCTCGTTGAATTGGGCGCTGCGGGCTGGGGATCCTGGAGTCCATCCCCGGCCTTCGGGACCGCTTCGCGGCCCCGCTCGGCACATTTCCCTCAAGGGGTGCCGGGAACGAAAGCCGAGAGATGACCGCCCCTTGAGGAAAACGACCTCGACGGCCTACGGCGTTAGCCGAGACTCGATTGCTCACGCGTTCGCCGTGGGTTGCCCGGTGTCGCCCTTCTTCGTATCAACGGCTCAGTTGGGAGTTCTGCCCGGTGAAGAGAGGGCGCACCCGGCACGCCCCGATTCGAGGGTTTGCACCCCCCCCTTGATCGCTGGGGTATACTAATACCTGGAAAGGAGGATTCATTGACAACCGTCCGGGCCAACGTCGATATTTATGGACAGCGGCTGGGTCTGCGGACCGAAGGTGACGGGGCCCGTTTGCAGGAGCTGGCGCGGTTTGTGGATCTTCGTATGCAGGAAGTCGCCGAGCGGAGTTCAAGTGTTGATACAGTCAAGATTGCGATCTTGACTGCGTTGAACATCGCTGATGAATTATTTGAAGAACGTGAGACGGACCAGGATAACCGGCATAAGCAACTGGAGCGGAAAGCTCAAAAACTTGTTACACGATTGGAAGAGGTTATGAACATCGGGAACAACCCGAAATCAGACGAGTCTGGAGGTCCCTGCGCGGTTGGTGATGGGTGAAACTATCGTTGAACCAACACCTATTTGACGGGTTGCCGGGTTTCACCGTTCTGCGGAGTGGTGGACAGGTACCCACCTGTGGTTTCGCAGGTTCAAATAGGGTTGCTCACACGGCCGAAGTGGGGGCCTCCTCTTAACCCCTCCCTGTAACCAGAGCTTCTCTCTCCCCGCCGGTCGGCCTGACCGTTTCTGAGGGGGTACGCCATGGAGCTGTTGTACATCGTCGTAGCAGCGTCGGCCGCGATCCTTCTCCTTGGTCTTGGTGTCGTATGGGCGCTGTGGCGGCGCAGTCGTGCTGCTGCCCGGTCTATGCTGGTCAAGGCAAAGGGTGAAGCGCGGAAAATCAACGCGCGGGCAGAAGTTGATGCCCAACGCATTGAAAAAGACGTTGCCATTCAAATGCGGGAACGCATGCTCGCCGCCCGAACGGAATTCGAACGAGAGACTCGAGAACACCGCCTGGAATTGGATGGTCTGGACCGTCGCCTGGCCGAGAGCGAATCGGAACTGAATGAGTTGAGGACCGATCTCGAGGCTCGGGTCGAAAAGGCCGAAGGCACTGAAGCACAGTTGGCCGCCAGGGAGATTCAAATCAACCAGGGTGAGGCCGAGTTGGAGGCCGCCGTGGCCATCCAAAAAGAGAAACTCGAGCAAATTGCCGGGTTGACCGCCGAGCAGGCCAAGACCGAACTCCTCAAGGCCCTGGAGAATGAGGCCCGCATGGATGCGGCAGGGATGGCCAAGCGCATCGAGGACGAGGCTACTGAAAAAGCCAAAGAGAAGGCCCGCAGGATCATATCGATGGCGATCCAACGAATCGCGGCGGAGCACGTTGTCGAGAGCACGGTGTCGGTCGTCGACCTCCCGTCTGACGAAATGAAGGGTCGTATTATCGGTCGTGAGGGCCGGAACATCCGTGCCTTCGAGCAGGCAACCGGCGTCGATCTGATCGTCGACGACACCCCTGAGGCAGTCATCCTGTCCTGCTTCGAGCCGGTGCGTCGTGAGATCGCCCGCATCGCCCTGGGCAATTTGACCGCAGACGGCCGGATTCACCCGGGTCGAATCGAAGAGGTGGTGGCCAAGGTCCGGGAAGAAATGGACGAAAAGCTTCTTGCGGACGGCGAGGCCGCCGCTCTCGAAGCGGGGATCCCCGATTTGCATCCAGAGATTCAGCGCTTGATTGGGCGGCTTCAGTTCCGGTCGTCTTACGGCCAGAATGCGTTGAAACACTCGATGGAGGTTGCCTGGTTGGCGGCTCATATGGCGTCCGAATTGGGCGCCGACGCCGTGGTGGCCAAACGCGGAGGCCTTCTCCATGACGTCGGCAAGGCCGTCGACAGGGAGATGGACGGAACCCATCTCGAATTGGGGCGGGAACTGCTGAAGAAATACGGAGAGTCCGACGCCGTCATTCATGCGATGGAGTGTCACCATGGGGACTACGACCCCCACTCGGTCGAAGCCGTCTTGGTCACCGCGGCCGATGCGCTTTCTGCGGCACGTCCCGGCGCTCGGCGTGAGATCCTGGAAAACTACATCAAGCGGTTGGAGAAGCTGGAGAGCATGGCGGCAGACTTCAAGGGCGTGACCAAGGCCTTTGCAATTCAGGCGGGGCGCGAGCTGCGCATCATCGTCGAAAGTCAGCAGATCTCTGACGAGAGTGCCGGGTGGATGGCGCGAGATCTGGCCAAGAAGGTCGAAGCCGAGTTGACCTATCCCGGTCAGATCAAGGTCACGGTGATTCGGGAAACCAGGGCCGTGGAGTACGCCCGTTGATCCGAATGCTATTCGTCGGTGATGTCATCGGGAGTGCCGGCCGTAGGGCCTTGCGGCAGGAGCTGGAAGGTCTGGTGGATCGGGAGCGCGTAGATTTCGTCGCCGTTAACGTCGAAAACGTTGCCGGTGGTTTCGGAATTACCGGACCGGTTCTCGAAGAGTTGGACGATTTGCCGATCGATGTCTGGACGACGGGCAATCACGTGTGGGACAAGAAGGAGGGCTTGCCACTCCTCGATGCCCATCCATTCCTCCTTCGGCCTGCCAACTATCCCGACGGAAACCCCGGTCGGGGATGGTGTGTCTCCGAGACCGCAGCAGGTGTGCCTGTCGCCGTCATCAATCTCCAGGGCCAGGTGTTCATGACGCCGATCGAAAACCCCTTCCGATCGGCTGACGCGGTGCTCGAAGCGATCAAGGCGGATTTTCCGGAGGTTCGGCTGGTCCTGGTGGACATGCATGCCGAAGCCACTTCGGAGAAACAGGGTCTGGGGTGGTATTTGGACGGTAGGGTGACGGCGGTTCTCGGTACCCACACCCATGTCCCGACCGCTGATGAGAGGATCCTTCCGGGAGGGACGGCACTTCAGACCGACGTCGGCATGACTGGGCCGTACGAGAGCATCATCGGAATGAAACATGCCAAGGTATTAGAGCGTTTTCTCTTCAACACACCAAGATCCTTCGAAACGGCCAAGAGGGATATCCGCCTCTGTGGAACACTGGTGGATGCCGATGAGAATACCGGCGACGCTCTGGCTATCCGCCGGGTCAGTCTGAGAATTCCCTGAATTCGAGGTATTTGTGTCGTCAGATTCGTAGACATAACAGGTGAACGATCAAGCGTCTTTTCCCGCTAGTGTGTCCCCGACTCGAGCGTCGAGCGGGGCTCCGGCACTCCCTGCCCGGCTGTTGATTGATCTTCCCAACTGGCTTGGAGATCTGGTGATGGCGCTGCCGGCGACCGATCGGTTGGTCAAGGCCAATCGAGGGGGAACCACGATCCTCCATGTTCGCCACTCTACGGCCCAGCTTGTTTCGGCAATCTTCCCGGAGGCCGAGGTCGTATCCTCTGCCCGTGGGGAGAATCCCCTGCGGACCCTGTGGAGGCTTCGGCGGTTTGGACCGCCGGCTGACATCGGATTGACGATGCGCAATGCCGGCCGCGCCAAGGTCTTGCTCCGATTAGTCTCCAGGTGGTCCGCCGGCACAGCCTCACAGGGCGGTCGTTCGTTCTTGAGTTGGGTTTACCAGCCCGAGTTCGCCCGTCATCAGATCCATGACGCAGACGCCGCCCTGAACTGCCTGGGCCTCGAGGGGGCAGACGAGGGTTGGCGCGGAGAGATACCCGAATCGCTCGCTGGGCTTGGGCGACAGACTCTCCGGGACGCCGGCGTGGGCCCGAACACATTTCCGATTGGTCTGGCGCCGGGCGTCGCATGGGGCGGTTCAGCCAAAAGGTGGCCGGAAGAACACTTCGGACGGTTGGCGGGTCTCCTCAAGGCGGAAGGCTTTGACCCGGTGGTCGTCATCGGACCGGGGGAGGCGGATATCGCTCAATCGTTGATCAGAGCCTCGGGCATCGATCTCCCGGTCGTTGCCGAAGACCTCGATGCCGCCGGGTTGGGAGCGGTCTTGAGCGGGCTGTCGGCATTGGTGGGGAACGACTCGGGTCCGGCCCATCTTGCATCGGCCCTCGGCGTGATGACGGTGGCCCTGTTCGGACCGACTGACGATCGCCGGACGGCGCCATTTGCGCCCGCGGGCATCGTGTTGCGTCGTCAACTGGATTGTGCCCCCTGCGGCCGATCGACATGTCCCCTGGTCCATCAGGCCTGTCTCAGGGAATTGGCTCCGTCGGATGTGTACGACGCCGTCGCAGAACAGTTCAAAAAGGACCTGGATGCGTACAGCACATCCAGCGAGGACTTTGCAGGAACTTATGCCTGACGCTTTCCTTCTCGTCGGTGCAGCAGCGTGATCTGTGGCGTTGACCGCTCGTCCTGCTCCAACTGCTGATCGTCCCGGATAAAGCCCTGGAGGAGTTCGGTCAGACGCATCAACTCGCCCCGGACCTCTCGTCGCCGAGACCTGAGATCGGAAATCGTGGTCTCGATATTCTTCGCACGACCGTAGGCTTCATCAACCAGACGGTCGGCCAAGCCATGACCTTCCTGAATGATCCGCTGGGCATCTGACTTGGCGTTATCCATCGTTGCCTCTGCAGTTTTTTGGGCTGCCACCAGGGCTTCCTGGAGGGCATTTTCTCTTTTTCGGTAGGCCTTCAGCTCCTGCTCGTTCCGGTGGAGGTTCTGGCGGAGCTCACCCCGTTCGCGGAGCAACTCCTCCATCGACGAAGCTAATTGCTGCAAGAAGGATCGAACAGTCTCGGCGTCGTATCCCCGGATGCCCCGGGGAAAGTCCACGCCCAAGATATCAAGAGGTGTCAGGTCAGACATCGGAGCCTCCCAGTCCTCCATTGTGTCACACTACGCGTCAAGGCGATATCTCAGGGTGAGGTTGGGGTGATGCCGGTCACGTTTTCGGCCCGGCGGAGGCGGAAATAAGAGACAGATGAATCACGAAGGACACGAAGAACACGAAGGAAAAGCCACAATGAGGCCAGGAGATTTGCTTCGATTTTCAATTTATTGGCCGATCAGTCGCTGATTCTGGACAGGTGTGACAACAGCCAGACTGCCCGTCGGCATTCGGGATCCTCGTGGAGTTTTCGTTGTAATTCGGAGATCAGTCCGGCCCGGGCGGCCGGGTCGTTACCAGCGATGATCGCCAGATGGGCGCCGTCATCGGGCCTGACCCATTGGTACTCGAAGGCCTCAACCAGCTCAGGCGGGGTCTTCGAGCGATCGACGAGAACCATGGCGGTGTCGTCCCAAAAGACCAGAGCCCAGCGCTTTTCAGGAAACCACAGGGCCGAGAAACCGCGGAGACCCAGATCGTCACCCTCGGGTGTCCGGACGACCAGGGGCTCGTGGTAGCGGAGCAGCGCCGTTTCGATTTCATAACTGTCCAGCAGCGCCTGCCATCGTCTGGGAGAACTGGCCTGGTCTATCTCCCACATCTCTTTCAAGAGGTCTTCATGAATTTCGTTCCGGTCATCGATGAAGGGCCGAAATGGGGGATAATACCGGCCGATCAACCAGCCCCCAAACCGGACGTCGTTGTAAACGGGATGATCAAGAAGGCCGGTCCGTTCGAGAAATACGCCGGCGCCGACCGGATAGCGGTCGGTCGAAAAACCCCAACCGAGGGGATACCCAGGAGCATCGATCATCATAGCCCCAACGAGGAGGACGATGGCCGAAGCCACGAGAGAGGCTCGACGGCCCGTGAGCCGCAAGATGCTGATACGAGCAAGTGCGGGGGCTACAGCCAAGGGGAGCACAATAAAGAAAAGTCCAACATTTCGGACATACCGTATGGCGAGCATGGAGATCACGGCCAGCAGCATCAATCGAACGGGTTGGCGGTCCCAAACCATGAGGATGACCCACGCTGCGATCATGGCAACGTAGAGTTCGGGCACATCGGTTGGGCCAGGGGAAATCCACTCGGGATTGGGAACCCAGGGTTGGCCGACCAGGTGAGCCAGCCGGAACGGAGCCTCCAAAACCCTCCAATTCCAGGGATTGAACAGGGCGCCTCCGATGGCGGCGGCAACGATGGCAGCCCCGGAGGTGATGACTGTCAGGGGAGACCGTCGTTCGGCGGAGCGGGAAAGACCTTCGGCAACCAGAAGGGCGCCGAGAATAGGCGGCAACACGAGAATGCCACCATGAAGGTTGACGCCGACCGCCGAAATGGCGGCCATGACCGTTGCAGTGACTGCCGTCCGGCGCAGGGACCGCGTGAGGTAGAGACTGACCCCCAGCGGAACGAGAACGAGGGTCGCCAACTCAGGCCGAACAAAGAAGCGCATTCGGGCGCCGGCAATACAGAGGCCTGCCAACACCAAAGCCGCTCCAGGCGACAACCCCGCTTTCTGGGCGAATCTGATCAAAAGGAACATCAGGCCGACCACGACGACCATTCGGAGGCCGATCAAACCCGGTCCTGCGCCCAAGCGCTCGGTGAGAGCTGCGGTGACCTGGAAAAGCCATTCGTGGTTCAGCCACGGCGACCCGTCGGCGCCCAAGGTGAATGGGTTGTGCGACAGCACTGCCCTGTGTTCCAGCATCCACCGTCCGGCGGCCAGGTGCCATCCGATACTGGTGTTGAGAATTTCGAAAAACCCCGCGACAACGCCGAAGATGAGCGCGGTGATTGTGGCCCACCAGGGAAGGGGAGAGGGGGAGAAAACGTCTCTACTTTCACTGGTTCCCATCACGTCTTTCCCGCGACATGCGCCGCGGCTTCGAGTTCTCGAAGATGGTGCGGCGGGAGGAGCCAAAGGACTCAGAGGTCGCTCCCTTGAGCGTCGTCGGGTTGATTGAGGACGTAGCGTTCCCATTCGTGTTCGTAAGCCAGGGACGCCGGGGACTCCATCCGGTCGAGAAAGACGATGCCGTCGAGGTGGTCAAATTCGTGCTGCATGACCCGGGCGTGAAAGCCGTCGGCCGTCAGAGAAACTGGGTTGCCTTCGAGGTCTCGGGCGCTAACCTTGATGCGGCTGAAGCGGGGCACGAGCCCTCTGAGGCCGGGAATCGAGAGACAACCCTCCCATCCCACTTCGACCAAATCACCGGCCGGTTTGATCTCAGGATTTGCCAGAAACTGCGGGGCAATATCTGGATGGTCGTCGTCGCCCGGCACCCAGTAGACGAACAGGCGCAAGTTCTCGGAAACCTGTGGTGCAGCCAGACCGACCCCATCTTCCGAGAGCATCGTTCGAATCATGTCTCGGGACAGATCAGCCAGTCGATCCGTCCCAAAAAATTCTTCCGGAACCGGTTCGGCCACCTGCCGAAGTACGGGGTGGCCCAACCGGATGACCTCAAGAGGAGAGGGCTTCTCGAGGCTGTTGGTCATCGATCAACCGCAGCCGGAGCATCCACCGGAGGGCTCGCAGGCATTGGCCGGCGCGTTGGGGTTTTCGACGGTGAAGCCGGAACCGCGCTGGTCTTCCGTGAAGTCGACCGTAGCTCCGGTCAGATGGGGTGCACTTTGGGGATCGACCAGCACTTGGAGGTCACCTGCCTCTACGACGGTGTCGTCGTCTCTCTTGTCGTCAAAGGTGAAGCCGTAGGAGAAGCCGGAGCAGCCCACACCCTGGATAAAAATCCGAAGGTTTTTTCCTTCGGCCTCGGGCATCGATGCTGAAAACTCATGGACTTTGGCGATAGCTGATTCACTAAATGAGATCATGAGACCTCCCGGTCTGTTGGTTATGCGGCCTCGACGAGGCTGCTGTCATCTTGGAAAACACGAGCACTGCCGGATTTCATCCCGGCCCTGTTGAATCCGAACCCTGTTCGGTCAACCACCGCTCTGCTTCGAGCGCTGCCATGCAGCCCGAACCCGCAGCGGTGATTGCCTGGCGGTACTTGCTGTCCTGGACGTCCCCGCAGGCAAAGACACCCTCGATCGACGTGCAGGTTGAGTCGGGAGCGGTCTTGAGGTAGCCGACGGCGTCCATGTCCAGCTTCTTCTTGAAGAGATCTGTGTTGGGTTTGTGGCCGATGGCGATGAAAAGCCCTTCCAGTGCCAAATCCCGCATCTCTCCGCTTTGGGTGTCCTTGAGGCGAACGCCGGTGACCCCGCCGCCGTCCTTGGTGCCCAGAACCTCGTCGACGACCGAGTTCCAGGCGAATTCGATCTTGGGGTTGTCCATGGCCCGCTGCCGCATGATTTTGGAACCCCGCAACTCGTCGCGACGGTGAATCAGGGTCACTTTTGAGGCGAATTTGGTCAGAAAAATAGCCTCCTCAAGGGCGGTGTCGCCACCGCCGACCACGGCGATCTCCTTGTCGCGATAGAAGAAGCCGTCACACGTCGCACATGCTGAGACGCCGTAGCCCATCAGGGCGCCTTCGCTCTCCAGCCCGAGGAGGCGCGCCGTGGCGCCGGAGGCGATGACCAGGGTGTCACAGGTCCAGGTTCCGTTGTCGTCGGTGTTGACCGTGAACGGGCGCTGGTCAAGGTTGACCTCGGTGACCTGGTCAAACAGGAAGCGTGTGCCGAACCGCTCGACCTGGGCCTTGGTCCGCTGCATCAACTCGGGGCCGGTTATACCTTCCGGGAAGCCCGGGTAGTTTTCGACCTCGGTGGTGATGGTCAACTGTCCGCCGGGCTGCAGGCCTTCGATCACGACAGGTTCGAGATCGGCCCGGGCTGCGTAGAGGGCGGCAGTGAGGCCGGCCGGACCGGATCCAATGATCAGGACTTTCGTATGGGTGTCGTTCAAGAGAACCTCCTGGGCGAACGCGGGATCGGTGGGCGGCATCGGATTTGTTTGCCGAGCCTCAAGGATCCCGTGCGACGCGGCGGGTATTGTACCCAAAAAGGGGTCGGGTCGCCAGGGACCTTCTCGTTCAACGTGGGGTCGAGGCGGTCCATTCCGGCAGGGTGTCCCGGATTTCTGCCAGGAGGGGGGCCGAGGCCGAGAGTTGGCCGGAGTCCCTGTAGGCCTGGGCCAGGGCCTGATTTGCGGTGAACGGGTCGAACATCGCGTTCAATGCTCTGCGTGAGACCTCGAATTCGACGGAGTTGCCGGCGAGTTCGGAGAGTACGGCCTCCAGGGCGAGGATTCGCGGGTCGCCAGGGGCCTGCCGGTGTGCTCGTTCAAGGAGAGAGCGAGCCCCGGAAATATCAGCTCTCATGATTCGGCACCGGGCCATGTGATACGCGATCGAGGAACACCACCGGGCGCCCCGGTGTGGTCGGTAGCCACCGGATTCGAGGGACTGGAGGAGACGCTCGGCATCGGCATGACGTCCGATCTCGATCATCACCAGTGCCAGGTCGCAATGACGTTGTGGTGGTTGGGTTTGGGCCAGCTGGGCTCGAATCTCCCTGTCAATGATCCGGGGATCGGCGGTCCGGAGGGCGGACGGATCGAGGAAGGTGGCTCCTCGTGCCAGCCACGTGATCGTTTCGTCCTCCCGTAGTGCGGTTTCTACCTCATGCGCGGCGGCTTCCTGGGCTTCGAGCAGTCGCCAGCCGTGTCGGTCTTCGCGTTGGAGGGTTCCTTCCAGGCTCAAGACCACACCCGAGAGGACGGCGGCTGCCAATGCGATGCCGACCGTTCGCCGCTGACCGGAACACCACGCCTTCACGATCTCTTGAATTGCGACTGCCGCAAGCAGGGCGATGGCGGGAAGGAGGAGGTTTCGTTGGCGGGCCGTGACGTAGAACAGAACCATCACCGACCAGCCGCCGACGACCCACAAACCGAGTACCGGAGTCCATGGCTGTCGCCATCCTAAGATCAGACCCAGCCCTGCCATTGCGAGCAGCAGGCCGAAAGGGAGAAAGGGCCCTTTGGCCAGGTTGTCGGACTTTCGCTGAAGGCTCTTCAAGTCCCACGCATCGTAGGAGTGGAGGCCCAATAACGCCTTACGGAGGGCCAGTGACAGAGCTTCGCGGGGTTCGTTCCTGACAAAGGCCACAGCCCGTTCGGCCCAGTAAGAGTTTGCGGTTTCTGGTGACATCGGATGATCGGTGGCTCGGGCGGCCACCAATCGGTAGGCGACGTGCAATCCGTCCGGCAAGCCGAGGGTCTGTTCGATGTCCTTGACCACATTGGGTGCTTCCCCCTGGTACCCGGTTGCCAAGGGGCTCCACCCCTCTGAGAGAACCGTCCCCGGATTCATGGGTGTGGGGGGAGCGCCGGTAGTCCAGGTAATCGCCAAGCGGGTCGCCAGAACGGGAATCGTGACCCCGAGGATCAACGGGAGGACGACCACGAGTCTCCCGCGATTACGCAATCTCCAACCCATGCCGACAATCAACAGAACTGCGGGCAACAGCACAGTCGGTCGGGTGCCGATAGCCAGTCCCAGGGAAACTCCTGCGATTGCCCGAAGGCC
>DAOWGJ010000124.1 GCA_030637505.1 Holophagae bacterium | reverse complement strand
CCAAAGAACGGGCCAAAAAGGTCTTCCTGACATTGGCCCGGGCCGAGGCCGCCGTACACGGCGAGAGCCTCGACACCGTGCACTTCCACGAGGTCGGCTGTGTGGACGCCCTGATCGACATCCTCGGCGCCTGTATCGCGCTGGAACAACTTGCCGTTGATCAGATTATCTGTTCACCCCTGCCGATGGGCTCGGGAACCGTTCAATGCGCCCACGGAACCCTCCCCCTGCCCGCGCCGGCGGTTGCCGCAATGCTGCCTGGAGTTCCGGTTCGTGATGCCGGCGTTGAGGGTGAAACGGTGACTCCTACCGGCGCCGCCCTGGTTACGACCCTGGCCAATCGTTTCGGGCCGATGCCCGACATGACAGTCGAAGCCGTCGGCGTGGGAGCCGGAAGTCGCGAATACCCCGGCCTTCCCAATGTCGTGAGAGCCTTCGTCGGAACTGCCGCCGCCGATGACACCATCGCGACGGAGGCCGTCCTGATCCAGTGCAATGTCGACGATCTGGACCCACGGGTCCTGCCGGTCGTCATCAAGCAGCTACTGTCGGCCGGCGCCGTCGACGCCTACACCACGGCGATCGTCATGAAGAAAGGGCGCCCGGGCCATCTGATCACCGCCCTTGCGCCCCAGGCCGCCGTCGATCCGGTGGTCACCACCCTGCTCCGCGAAACCACGTCGCTCGGGTGCCGCATCACTCCGGTCGCCAAACGACACTTGCGTCGCCGCATGGAAACTGCCGACACGCCCTGGGGCCCGGTTCCCGTCAAGGCCGCGCTGATCGGTGACACCGTCGTGCGCCGGGTGCCCGAATTCGAACCCTGTGCCGAGTTGGCCCGGAAAACCGGGGTCCCCGTCAGAGACATTCTGGCGGCCGCAGGTGGACTGCCCCAAAAGGCGACAGATGATGACTGATACCAAGGCCTACGATCGTCTTTTGCACTGGTTCGCTGGGCACGACGGGGTCCTGGTGGCCTTTTCCGGCGGAGTCGACAGCACCCTTTTGGCCAAGGCGGCCTTCGACGCCCTGGGCGAACGGGCCCTGGCCCTGACGGCGGTCTCGGCCAGTCTGGCGCCCCGGGAGTTGGATGAAGCCAAGGACCTCGCCGAAAGGATCGGCATCCGTCACCGCCTCGAGACCTCCCACGAAACCTCCCAGCCGGCCTATATGATCAACGACGGCGACAGGTGCTACCACTGCAAGACCGAGCTCTATCGAATCTGCAGCAGCGTCGCCCGGGAAGAGGACCTGGGCACCATCGTCAACGGCCTCAATACCGACGACCTCGGCGACCACCGGCCGGGCAGCCAAGCCGCGGACGAATGCGGCGTACGATCTCCCTTCGTCGAACTCGGCATCGACAAGAAGATCATCCGAGAGTTCTCGGCCGAACTGGACCTCCCGACCGCGGACAAGCCGGAGATGGCCTGCCTGGCCTCTCGCTTCCCGACCGGCACCCCTGTTTCGATCACCGGGCTCGGCCGGGTTGCTACCGCCGAGGCCCTGATCGCCTCGCTTGGATTCAGTCAGTACCGGGTCCGTTTCCACGACGACCTGGCCCGCATCGAACTCCCCCCGGACGAGTTGAACCGCGCACTGGAACCCGGCCTCCGAACCACGATCATCGACGGTATCAAGGCCGCCGGTTTCCGCTTCGTCACCATCGACCTCGAGGGCTACAGCCGCGGCAGTTCCAATGCGATCGCGATGGGACAGAAGATAGACTGATCCTTTGCAATTCGTCGGACGAATTGCAGCGGTGGGGATTCTCTGAGTTATGCTCTCACCATGCCTACCCCTCCCCTCTTGATCGAAGGTCTCCGTCTGGCGATCGGTGAGCCCGAAGAGAAACTCCGGACCATAGCCTCCCGACGCTTGGGCGTCGATGCCTCCGAGATCGTCGAGATGACGATCACGCGGCGGACAATCGACGCTCGCAGGAAACGAGACATCCACCGCCTCTACCACGTCCTTGTCTCTTTTGGTGATGCCGACCTGCGCGCCCGGATTCTGAAGAAGGGCCTGGCCAAAGAGCTCGTTTCAAGGGTCAAGGATCCCCTCGATCTGGAGATCCTCGACGGGGTGCCTCACGGCGCCGACGCCCTGGGCGGGCGGCCCATCGTCATCGGCAGCGGCCCCGGCGGACTCTTCGCTGCGTGGCTGCTGGCTCGAGAGGGCTATTCGCCCGTGGTCATCGAACGCGGACCGGAGGTCGCCCCCAGAGTGCGAACGGTCAGGGCCTTCGACCGGGGGGGCCCTCACGACCCCGAAAACAATATCCTCTTCGGTGAGGGTGGCGCAGGAACGTTCTCTGATGGAAAACTGACCTCCCGCAAGCGGAGCCCCCTCAACCGAATGCTCCACCAGATGTTGGTGGACGCCGGCGCCCCCCAAGACATCCTGATCGACAGCAAACCTCACATCGGCACCGACAGGCTCCGAGCTGTCCTGGTCAGGCTCCGGCGACAGCTGACGGCGATGGGCGTAGCCTTTCGTTTTCAAACCCGCATGGTCGGCATTGATCGAGAGGCCGACGGTTCCCTCAAGGCCATCATTCTTGAGGGAGGCGAGAGGATCACCTCATCCACCGTCATCCTGGCGATCGGCCACTCGGCCCGCGACACCTACGAGATGCTGTACGCCGAGGGCGTCAGGCTGGAGTTCAAGCCTTTTCAGCTGGGCCTTCGGATCGAACATCCTCAAGGCTTGATCGACCGGGCTCAATTCGGAGATTTTGCCTCCCGCCTTCCGGCGGCGGAGTACATACTCAGCGACGCCTCACACGGAGTCTTCAGCTTCTGCATGTGTCCGGGCGGAACGATTGTCGCCTCCGTCAGCGAAGCGGGCCACCTCTGCACCAACGGAATGAGCCGGAGGAGTCGCGGCTCAGGATGGGCCAACTCAGGCCTGGTCTTTACGATCGACCGCGACCTCGTTTCCGGCAGTGGAAAACACCCCCTGGCCGGGATTGAACTCCAACGTCAGATTGAAAAACGGGCATTCGAAATAGGCGGCGGCACCTATGCACTTCCGGCCCAACGGGCCCGCGCCTTTGTCAAGGGCCGGCTCAGCGGCGACGACATGGAGTCCAGTTACGCCCTGGGCCTGGTCCGGGCCGACCTGCGTGAAGTCCTCCCCGCCCCGACTGCCCATGCGATCCGGTGCGCCCTCGAGATCTTCGACCGCAAGATTCCCGGCTATCTGGGCGAAGGCCTCCTGGTCGGCCCCGAGGCCCGCGGGTCGTCCCCAGTCCGCATCCTCAGAGACCCGGCGACCCGGCAGTCCCCCACAACACCGGGCCTCTACCCGGTCGGCGAAGGCGCAGGTTACGCCGGAGGCATCATGTCCGCCGCCATCGATGGGCTGCGGTCGGCGGCGGCGTTGATTCGGGCGCACGGCCCAGCCTGATCGACACGACAAAGCGGGAGAGCGCCCTCTCGGACGGGACGTGCCATCTTTGACTTTGTCTTCGAGGTCCCCTCCCACTATGAGGAAAGGCGCGGACAAAGTCTAAGGTGGCAATCCACGGCGAGCGCCTCGGCAATCGAATCTCGGCCGATGCCGTAGGCCGCCGCTCGTCATTTCTGTGGGGCCGAGTGTTCTTTGCGCATTGCACCACGCTTCGGCCCCGCAGAGATGGCGACGCTGGATCGCCCGCAGGGCGGGCCAGAAGGCCGGGGCTGGTGACAGAGCGAGAAGGGCGAGAAGGGGACACTCTTCTTTTCTTGCGAGGTGTGGTCGTGGGAGATCCCTCCGCTCGGTCGCTCCGCTCCCTCGGTCGGGATGACAGAACTTCGGTGCCTGGCTTGAGGATCTTGGGAGATCAGAAGAGATCAAAAGGGGAAAATTTATAGGGAATTTATAGGGGACACTACCGTACTCTTGCTTGCACCAGAAAACGGCCGCCCCTCCTCGCTGCAATCGGGTGATTGAATCGGCATTTCGGGGCTGGTCACCGCCCCGGACGCTGGCGCGGCCACCTGTCGCAGAACCTGCCATCT
>DAOWGJ010000277.1 GCA_030637505.1 Holophagae bacterium | reverse complement strand
TCACCGCCAATTCCTGGGTCGCAGATCGCCCCCGCTCGGTGCATTTTCCGGGGGGGCTTGGTTACGGAAATCGGGAGAGAACCGCCCCTCCGGAAAACGACCTCGGCGGCCTACTGCCCTGGGCCGAGACTCGGTTGCTGACGGTGTCGCCGAGCGTTGCCACCCTTGACGTTGTCCGCAACGTTGCTCAATTCGGGAGGCCGGCGCAGGACAACATCAAGAATGGCACGCGCCGTCGGAGAGGGCGCTCGTGTTTCTCGTCACCGGCGGGAAAGCGCTCATGCAATTCGTCCGACGAATTGCGCCTATAATCTCCCGCTCTGCTTGAGCTGAACCGTATGCCTGAGAACGCGAATCGCTCCCTCAATCCTCGACAGCCTGCGGTTCCGCCTGGTCAGGCCCGCCTGGTCCTCGAGATCCACCGGTTCGGACCGGGTCTCCCTCAAGCGCTTGTCAATCTCGAATTCCAAGGTCCTCATCTGGCCAAGGTCTAATCGTTTCAGGGTCGCTTGGGACAGCAACGTGAACCCATCGCAGACTTGCCGGGCCATCGCCGGTGCCGACCCACCGATAAAACTCCCCATTCACTCACCGCCTTTCATCTGAGGCTCAAACGGCCTCAAGGTGCCGTGTCTGAGTACCATTACCCGCTCTGCCCTCTGGGCCAGCTCTCGATCCGGGGTCACCCACACCGCAGTTCGTCCGACCGAGGCACGAACGACTCCTGCCTTCCACAACTCACTCCGCACAGGGTTGACCGAAACCATGGGGTCCACGACAACCAGCAGTCGATAGTGTGAAACGGCCACCCTGGCCAGCTGAACCATCAATCGGTGGTGCGGATCCAGGGGCCGACCATCCTCTCGGATCGGGGCGCCCATCAAAGCCTCTTCGACGTCTGAGAGAGCACAAGCCTCCCACACCGCCGCCTTTTGATCGGAATTCAACGGAGCGTCACAGAGAGCCGCAACGCTTTCCCCGAGACCCCCGGCCAGGAAGGGCTCAGCAAGACTGACGACTGCCACCAGCCGGTCATCTGCGTCCAGAGGCACGCCATCGATACAGTATTGACCGTCGACCGGCGCCCTGCGACCAGTCAGCGCATCGGCCATGTCCCGGCTCTCGACCCCGTCGTCACAGAGGATCGCGAGGGATACTCCGGCCCGTATTTCCAGTTCCAGAGGTACAGTCCTCGGAAGACCGTCCGAACCGGCGACCGTTCCAGAGAAACTCAGCGTCCCACGCACATCCCGGGTCGGCGCCCTCAGGGTATCGGCAACCGACGGCCTCCGCGAAAGTTGTGAGACACAGGCCGCCAATCGCCTGGCGCCGAGAATCAAAATAATCGGTGCGACCCAGCCACCGTGTCGAGGCAAGAGCAGTTCCGGTTGCATGGCGAAGGCGCCCGCCAGAGCGGCGCCTGCAGCGACGTCGATCACATCAGGTCGGCCCCACCCGGCATTCTTGGGAAAAGACCAGACACAGACAGCGATGGCAAGAGCCACCACGACCCACCCGCCGGCAACGGCCCAGCCCCCACCCACTACCAGAGCCAGAAAGGCCGAGAACGTCACCGCGGACGATCTCCAGGGCTCCCCCTCTTTCGACTCGACGGCCGCCCGGTGAACGGCGACGATCAAGACGGCGACGGCCGCCACCCAGGCAGGCCGAAAGACCCACACCCACGGAAGCGCTATCACTGCTGCCGCGTGGAACCATCCGATTCCGGCTAACCGACTCATCACCATGAACCGATGGTAACCCGGCGGTCGTCTGTGTGCCATTTCGCATTGGGAGATGACAATGTTTTCTCAGCACACCCTGGTGATGGGCGCTTTCCTTACGGGCATCCCCAGTTTCGATCCACCGGGTCTAAACCTTTCCGCCAAACATCCGTATTTCACACCAGACGTCCCAAAGATCGGGACGAACCGCAGGGGTGGAGCAAGAGCTTCATCCAACTCCTCCTTAAGGCTCCCTTCCCCCGGGGAGCCAATTTTTTTGGGAAAATTCCGCCTCAGGTCGTGACATTTTCTTTTCAGGACCTATTTCTATATGCAGACCCGACATTTGGCATTAGTTTTCGATCCCACCGGGATCGGCTTTATTTCATTTCTCCTCCTTCCAAGGCTCCCCACCGTGGGGAGCCGCCCTTTTTCCGGCACCCCCGCCGGTCCGCGATGATGGTGTACTGCGTCTGAAGTCTCTACCACCTCTTGGCGGTCCTCCACACCGGTGGCTGCGTTACTCCTCCTTGAAGTAGTCAAACTACGACTGCGTCGTCGCGTCTTGCCACCGGCACGGATGCCTCGCAAACTGATGGAAGGAAAGCAGACGCAGTACACTGGTCTTGCCGTATGCCGAACACCGTCAGTAAGGAGCCGGCAAAAGATGAAAGTTAGAGCCACAGCGCCTTGCCGCGCCGACCTGGCGGGAGGCACCCTGGACATCTGGCCTTTGGGCCTTCTCCACACCGACGCTCTCACCGTCAACGTGGCCCTCCCCGTAGGAGTGGTCCTGGACCTGTTCGACAATGCCCCGGCAGGGGTGGTCAAACACCGCGTAGCCGGCGGCCCGTGGCGGGAGCTGAGCATCGGCGATGCCTCGGCCGACCTGACCGCGGCCATTTGCTTTCACCTGGCGCCTCACGGGGGACTGGCGGTGCATGTCCTGGAGCAGGCCCCGATGGGATCCGGCCTGGGCGGTTCGTCATCCTACGGCGTCGCCCTGACCAGGGCCACCGCAAAGATCACCGAGCAGATCCTCAGCGACGACAAGGTCGTCCACCTGGTTCAGGACCTCGAGGCACGATTGCTCGGCATCCCCACCGGATGTCAGGATCACTGGGCGGCCGTAAGAGGCGGGATCCAGGCACTCCACCTGGAGCCTGGGGGCAATCGTCTGGAGCGATTGGACGTAGATCATCGCTGGCTCGAGTCCAGAATCACCATCTTTTTCACCGGGATCACGCACCATTCAGGAATGGTCAACTGGCAGGTCATTCGACGGCGCCTTGAAGGGGACCGGACTACAACCCAAGCCCTCCAGACGATTGCCGATGCGGCAAACCTCTGCCGAACGGCCCTTCTCTCGGCCGACTGCGACACCGTCGGCAGCGCCCTTCGCCAGGAGTGGGCGGCTCGGCGGGACCTGGCACCAAAGGTCTGCCCCCCTGAGCTGGCACACCTGGAATCCAGGGCCATGGCCGCCGGAGCCATGGGCTTCAAGGCATGCGGCGCCGGCGGAGGCG